>NZ_JASGFM010000021.1:0-114106 GCF_047605565.1 Labrys sp. (in: a-proteobacteria) | reverse complement strand
TGGTGACCTGGGCGAAGTTCTGCTTGAAATAGGTGTAGAGCAGCTTCGACTTGTCGGAGAGCGCCGAGATCGGCGTATCCGTGCCCATCGAGCCGACGGCCTCCTGACCGGTGGTCGCCATCGGCGGCAGCAGCAGCTTGATGTCTTCCTGGGTGTAGCCGAAGACCTGCTGGCGATCGAGCAGCGACACGTCGGTGCGCGAGGCGCGCGCTTCCACCGGGCGCAGATCCTCCAGCACGATCTGGGTGCGCTTGAGCCAGTCGCGATAGGGATTGGCGGTGGCGAGCGAAGCCTTCATCTCGTCGTCGGAGACGATGCGGCCTTCCTCCAGGTCGATCAGCAGCATCTTGCCGGGCTGCAGGCGCCACTTCTCGACGATGTCGGCCTCGGGGATCGGCAGCACGCCGAATTCGGAGGCGAGCACGACGAGCCCGTCCTTGGTGACGAGATAGCGGGCGGGCCTGAGACCGTTGCGGTCGAGCGTGGCGCCGATCTGACGGCCATCGGTGAAGACCACGGCGGCCGGCCCGTCCCAAGGCTCCATCAGCGCGGCATGGTATTCGTAGAAGGCGCGCCGGTCCTCGGACATCAGCGGATTGCCCGCCCAAGCCTCGGGGATCAGCATCATCATGGCGTGGGCGAGCGAATAACCGCCCTGCACCAGGAATTCGAGCGCATTGTCGAAGCAAGCGGTGTCCGACTGGCCTTCATAGGAGATCGGCCAGAGCTTGGAGATGTCGTTGCCGAACAGCTCGGAGTCGACCGAAGCCTGGCGCGCCGCCATCCAGTTCACATTGCCGCGCAGCGTGTTGATTTCGCCGTTATGCGCGACCATGCGGTAGGGGTGGGCCAGCGTCCAGCTCGGGAAAGTGTTGGTCGAGAAGCGCTGATGCACCAAAGCGATGGCGCTCTGGAAGCGCTCGTCGGTGAGGTCCTTGAAATAGTCGCCGAGCTGGGTGGCGAGCAGCATGCCCTTATAGGTGATGGTGCGGCTCGACACCGAGACCGGATAGAAGCCCGCCGTCACCGGCCGGCGCTCGACGTCGTTATAGATGACGTTGGAGATCACCTTGCGGATGATGAACAGCCGGCGCTCGAACTCGTCCTGGTCCGGCGTGGCGGCCGAGCGGCCGATGAAGGCCTGCATGTGGATCGGCTCGGTCGGCAGCACGCTCTCGCCCAGGCCCGAATTGTCCACGGGCACGGCGCGCCAGCCCAGGAACACCTCGCCTTCCTCGGCCACGATCTTCTCGACCACGCGCATGGCATGCACGCGGCCTTCCTCGTTGCGCGGCAGGAAGAAGAAGCCGACGGCGTAATCGCCGGGCGCCGGCAGCTCGAAGCCGAGATTGGCGCATTCGGCGGCGAAGAAGTCGTGCGGGATCTGTACGAGCATGCCGCAGCCGTCACCCGCCTTCGGATCGGCGCCGACGGCGCCGCGATGGTCGAGATTGTGCAGGATCTGCAGCGCCTGGCTGATGATCTTATGGCTCTTGCGGTTCTTCATATCGGCGATGAAGCCGACGCCGCAGGCATCCTTCTCATTGGCCGGATCATAGAGGCCCTGGGCCTGCGGCAAGCCGGGATCGCGCAGGACAGGCATGCGCGTCGATTTGGGATCTTTCGTCACGGTGGCATTGGTTTTCGTTGCAGCGTCGATCGCCGCTGCCGAAACCGTCTGCTGTCCGTGTTGGAAGATCGCGCTCATCGCCTGTTTCCTCTTCGCCTCAATCACCTGTTGCCGTCAGCCCGCACACTCGCCCGCTCATCGCCTGCCCATGCAAGGGTCGGGCCGCGACTATGCCGCCGGATTGTGAAAGCTGTCACTCAATTGTGCACCGCTCCGCGCTGAAACGCGAGAGCGGCGTTCTTGCCATACGGCCAAGCCGGGCCTGTGGGCCATCTTCGGCTGGTCCGCGGGCTGCCCCGAAAGGCGGCAGCATCCATAATGGGACAGCATAGCTGTCCTAATATGGATGGCTGACATGGCATAATTCCAAGCTGGGGACAAGCATATAAAAGCGGCAGCACGACTTTTTCTTGCGCGCAACCCCAGCATGGCAGCAAGAAACGAAATGTGATCACATCGAAGCGAGACAGAGAGTTCTGAAAAATCGCCATTATGGCGAGATCTTGTCAGGTCGATGCGAAGGTGTTTCGCGCCGGATAGGACGTCAGGGGCCTGCGTTCCCGTCAGGCGACGCCGACATCCGTCTGGCCGAAATCATTGCCCTTGAACAGCAGCGGCTCGCCCATGGCTTTGGCCAAGGCATAGGAGAAGCAGTCTCCGAAATTCAGTCCGGCCTTGTGACGCCCCTTGCCGAAATCGAGAAAGGCCTGACGGGCCAATTCCCCTTGATCGATCGTTACCGGTTCGACGACGATGCCGGCGCGACGAAAAAAGGCTTCGGCCTGCCGCATCCCCTCGGAGCCAAGCTGGTTCTCGATCACCATGGACAGTTCGACGTAACTCGCCACGCTGATACGGCAGATCTCTGCGTCGTGAATGCGCTGGACATAAGCCGCCGCTTCCGGCTCGCGATAGAGAATGGCGACGACGGCCGACGTATCGAGAATCATTTCGGCAGGCCTTTTTCGTCGTAGAGCAGGTCGGCATGATCGGCATAGGGGCGCCGCACATGCGAGGCGGCCCGATCGGCGATAGCCAGTAGTTCCGCGACGCTTGCCTTGGCCTTGCGTTGTTCGACCCTGGCGAAGCTGTCGCGCAGCGCCTCGATGACCACGCGTGTCATGTTCTCGCCCGTGGCACGGGAGATGGCCTGCGCCAGCCGATAGGCCTCGGGATCCTTGATGCTGAGGCTCATCGCAATCTCCATTCTAGAAAGGCCCCGAAATTTCTACCTTTCTACCCTGCCTGTCAATCAATAACGGCCTTGAGAGCCCAGCTCTGCGCCCAGGCCCTACCCCCGCATCCCCAGCATCCGCCGCACGATGATCGGCAGAGCGATCGCGGCCACCAGCAGCACGCCGAGAATGACGGCGATGACGATGCCGGGCACGTTGATCAGCGTCAGGCCGAAGGTGGTGAGGCCGAGCACGAAGACCGCGATCACCACGCCGGGCATGGTGCCGGAGCCTCCGGCGATCGAGATGCCGCCGAGCACCACCATGGTCACCACTTCGAGCTCCCAGCCCAGCGCGATGTTGGGCCGGGTCGAGCCGATGCGGGCGGTGAGCAGGGCCGAGGCGAGCCCGGACAGGAGGCCCGTCAGCACGAAGATGAGGAAACGGATGCGATTGACCGGGATGCCGGAGAAACGCGCCGCCACCGGGTTGTTGCCGATGGCATAGAGCATGCGCCCCCACACGGTGAAATGCAGCACGACGGTGAAGACCACGGCCAGGACCAGGAACAGGATGAAGGCCAGGTAAAGCGGCGGCTCCTGGACGATATAGAGCTGGGCGAGGTTGGTGTAGTCCTCCGGATAGGTGGTGATCGCCTGGTCACCCAGCACGACCTGGGCGATGCCGCGATAGAGCGACATGGTGCCGATGGTGACCACGATCGAGGGCAGGCCGAAGCCGGTGACCAGCCAGCCATTGAAGGCGCCGCAGACGATGCCGACGCCAAGGCCGATGGCGATCAGCATGACAGGCCCATAGCCCGCCTGCGCCCCATAGCCGATGGCGAGCGAGGCCAGCGCCACGATGGCGGCGACGGAGAGGTCGATCTCCCGGGTGAGGATCAGGAGTGCCATGCCGAGCGCGATGATCGCCTTCTCCGAGAAGTTCTGGGTCATGTCGGAGAGGTTGTAGAGATCGAGGAAATAGGGCGAGCCCAGCGCATTGACCACGATCACCGCCACCAGCAGCAGGCAGAGGATGGTCTCCCAGCGCAGCAGGCGGTCTGCCAGCGTGCGGGGCGCGCGGTCGAGCACCTGGTAGCGGGCGGTGTCCGTCATCACCGGGCTCCTTCTCTGGCGGCGGCGCGGCGGCGCGCCTCGGGCAGGATCAGCTTGCCGCCCTTGCGCTCGGCGCGGGCATTGACCACCACGGCCGCCAGGATCACCGCGCCGGAGATCGCCATCTGCCAGAAGGGCGAAACGTTGATCACCGGCAGGGCATTGACCACCACGCCGAGGAACAGGGCGCCGAGCAGCGCACCGCTGACCGAGCCGATGCCGCCGCCGATGGAAACGCCGCCGATCACGCAGGCCGCGATCACGCTGAGCTCGTAGCCGAGCGCGATCTCGGTATAGGCGATGCCGAAGCGGGCCACCCACAGATAGCCGCACAGGCCGGACACCGCGCCGGACAGGGTGAAGACCAGCAATTGCTGGCGGGCGAGATCGATGCCGCAATAGCGCGCCGCCACCGGGTTGCCGCCCACCGCATAGAGCCCGCGGCCGATGGTGGTGCGCCCGAGGAAGAGGGCCATCGCCGCCGCCACCGCAATGGCGAACCAGACCAGGCTCGACAGGCCGAGGAAGGTGGCATGCGGAAAGTTCAGGAAGGCCGGGGTCATCTTGTCGGAACTGATCCACTTGCCGCCCGAGACGATGAAGACGAGGCCGCGATAGATGGCGAGGGTACCGAGCGTCACCACGATCGAGGGAATGCCGACAAACGCGATGAACACGCCGTTGACGAAGCCGAAGAAGGTACCGACGGCGATGGCGACCAGGATGACCAGGCCGATCGGCAGGTCGGGCGCCGCGATCGAAAAGAGGGCGGCGACCATACCGCTGAGCGCCAGATTGGCCGCCACCGACAAGTCGATGCCGCGAATGAGGATCACCGTCATCTGGGCGAGCGCCAGCATGACGAGGATGGCGCTGTCCTTGAGCACGCCCATCAGGCTGTCCGTGCTCAGGAAGACCGGTGCCCGCAGCCCGATGGCCAGCACCATGCCTGCGACGATGAGGGCAAGAATGATCTCGCGGCCGTAGCGGCGCCACAGGGTTTTCATGCGTGGCCTCCCGTGGCTGCCGTGACGATGGCGGCGGCGTCCATCTCGGTCCGCGCGAATTCCTTCACGATGCGCCCCTCATGCATCACGAGGATGCGGTCTGACATGCCCATCACCTCCGGCAGCTCGGAGGAGATCAGCACCACGGCGAGGCCTTCCGCGGCTAGGTCCACCATGAAGTCGTGCACGGCGGCCTTGGAGCCGACGTCGATGCCCTTGGTCGGCTCGTCGAGGATGATGACCTTGGGATTGGTGGCGAGCCATTTGGCGATCACCACCTTCTGTTGGTTGCCGCCGGACAGTTCCTGCAGTTTCTGGTCCCAGGAGGCGGCCTTCACCGCGAGCCTGGTGCCCAAGCGGCGCGTATCGGCGATCTCCGAACGCTGGCTCAGGAAGCCGAAGCGGGCATGGCGTATCAGGCTGGCCAATGTGGTGTTCTCGCGCACGCCGAATGGCAGCACGGCGCCCTGGCTCTGGCGATCCTCCGGCACATAGGCGATGCCGGCGGCGATGGCGTCGGCGGGGCTTTTGATGGCACGAGCCTTGCCGCGCACGAGAATCTCGCCGGTATCAGGCCGGGAGAGCCCGAACACGGCCTGCATGGCCTCGGACCGGCCGGCGCCGACCAGCCCGTAAAGGCCGAGGATCTCGCCCTGGCGCAGCGTGAAGGAGATGTCGGCGAACTCGCTCTCATTGCCGAGATCCTTGACCTGGAGCGCGACGTCGCCGATCGGCACCTCGCGCTTGGGAAAGACCTGCTCGATCGAACGCCCGACCATCAGGCGGACGAGTTCGGCCGGGGTCGCCTCGCTGATCGCGCCATCGCCGACATATTCGCCGTCGCGCAGGCAGAGCCAGCGATCGGCGACGCGGAAGATTTCCTCGAATTTGTGGCTGATGAACAGGATGGCCCGTCCCTCGGCCTTGAGCTGGTCGATGATGCGGAAGAGATCGTCGATCTCGCGGGCCGAAAGCGCCGCCGTCGGCTCGTCCATGATGACGATGCGCGCCTCGTGGGACAGAGCGCGAGCGATCTCGACCAGATGCTTCTGGGCCACGCTCAGGGCTTTCAGCGGCTCGCCCGGATCGATGTCGGCATCGAGGCGCTTGAGCAGCTCGCGCGTCCGCGCATGCACGGCGCTCCAGTCCACCAGCCCGCCGGCACCCTTCGGCATATGGCCCATGAAGACGTTCTCGGCGACCGAGAGCTCGTCGAACATGATGGTTTCCTGGTGGATGGCGGTGATGCCGGCCGCCCAGGCGTCACGCGGGCTCGAAAACTGCAGGGCCTGCCCGCCGACCCGAAGCTCGCCCTCGTCCGGCGTGTAGATGCCGGTGAGGATCTTCACGATGGTGGACTTGCCGGCCCCGTTCTCCCCGAGCAGCGCCGTGACCTCGCCGGGATGAAGGGCAAGGCGCACGTCATGCAGCGCCCGCACGCCGGGGAAACGCTTGGAGATGCCGGAGAGGGAGAGAAGAGGGGTGGAGGTCATGAAACAGTCCGGCAACCGGGATCAAGCGCGACATTTACCGCGCCCTCGCCCCGCACGCGGGGAGAGGGTAAGGGTGAGGGGCTGTGCAAAGCGTAATCTTGCATCCGCTACGCTGCCCCTCATCCTTACCTTCTCCCCGTAAGAACGGGGAGAAGGGACGTTTGGCGTCGTGGCATGCTCAAAAAGCCTCGAACTCGCCCCAGCTATCGCTCAAACCTCAGAAGATCTTGGCGTATTTCTCGACGTTCGACTTGTCGAAAGTAAAGGGCTCGCCCATCACCGCCTCGCCGTCCTCGCCGATCTTGGTCTCGCCCATGCGCCCCATCTTCACGGTGGAGCCGGGCTTGGCGTCCTCGCCACCGATGATGCCGGCCAGGATCTGCGTGGCCGAATAGCCGTAATCGACGGGGTTCCAGATCGCAAAGCTATCGCAGGCGCCCTTCAGCACGGCGTCCTTCATTTCCGAGGGCAGGCCGAGACCGGTGATGAAGACCTTGCCGGCGAGGCCGCCGTCGATGATCGCCTTGGCGCCGGCGCGGATGCCGATGGTGGTGGGCGAGATCACGCCCTTGAGATTGGGATGGGTCTTCACCAGGCCCTGCATCTCGCGATAGGACTTGTCGTCCTGATCGTCGCCATAGACGGTGTCGACCAGCTTGAGCTTGGCGTATTCGGGCTTCTCCCACTCCCGCTTCATCGCGGCGATCCAGGAATTCTGGTTCGTCATGGTCGAAGCAGCGGAGAGGATGGCGACCTCGCCCTCGCCCTTGAGGGTCTTGGAAATCATCTGCACCTGCTTGGCACCGATCATCTCGGTAGAGGAGGCGTTGAGGTGCATGATGCGCCCGCCCTTGGCGATGGCGCTGTCGAAGGAGATCACCTTGATGCCGCGCTGCGCCGCCTTCTTGCCGACCGGCACCAGGGCGTTGGCGTCATTGGCGGAGACGATGATGCCGTCGACCTTCTGGGCGATCAGGGCGTCGATCACCGCGATCTGGTCCTCGGCGGTCGCCTTGGTGGGGGCTGTGTAGATGATCTCGATGCCGCCGAGTTCTTTGGCGGCCTGCTGGGCACCGTCGCGGCAGGCATCGAAATAGGAATTGCCGAGATTCTTCACCACCAGGGCGATACGCTTGTTGGCGGCGAAAGCCGGCGAGACCGCACCGAGCGGCAGGGCGCCCGCCAGCAGCGAGCCGCCCAGGATCTTCAAGGCGCTGCGACGAGATTGATCGTCGAACATGTCGTTCCCTCCAGTTTTATTTCCTGTTCTTGGCCAGCCGGCCTTGCCGGTCTGTCTGCCCGCAGGCGGCTTGACGGCCGGACTTGGCCGCCGACTCTCCCGCGCAGAGGCGCCATTCATGCCCGCCTCGCCGGCGAATGCAAGAGTCGGCTGCAATTTGTCTGATTAATTTTGGCCACGTCGCCATCGCCTTGCCCGGACCTTCGCGCGAAGGCCTTGATGACCGCGAGACCAGGGGCTACGACAGTCGAAATCACCCCTCCCCTCACATTGCCAATGGAACCGATGACTTCCCTTCCCACCTTTGCGGCCTGGACCGTCTGCGGCATCGACGAACTCGATCAGTTCAGCGGCTCCGGCGTCAGCCATGTGCTCTCGATCGTCGATCCCGACTGGCCCGACCTCGCGGCCTTTCGCGCCTATGGCGAGCACCAGCGCACCATCCTGCAATTCGACGACATCATCGACCCGATGCCCGGCAAGATCATGCCGGCGCGCGAGCACATGGCCGAAATTCTGCGCTTCGCCCGCGACGAAGCCGGCGCCGTCCTCGTGCCCGAACGCCTGCTGGTGCATTGCCATATGGGGGTTTCGCGCTCGACGGCTGCGATGGCGACGCTGATGGCCCGCTCCGATGCGAGCCTGGCGGAGGACGAGATTTTTACCCGCCTGCGCACGATCCGCCCGCAGGCCTGGCCCAACTCCGTCTTGATCGGCTTCGCCGACGACCTGCTCGGCCGCAGCGGGCGTCTCAAGGAGGCCCTTCGCCGGCACTATGCCTTCCAGAAACAGCACCGCCCCGACATGGCCGACTGGATGGTGCGGCTTGGCCGAGGGCGCGAAGTCGAGATGGCCGCCTGAGGCCAGCCCTTTGGCTTCGTATCAGGCCGTCGACGGGAGCGCCGCCCGCCATGCCGCCCTGTAGCCCAGCAGGGACTCGGTATCGGCATAGGCCATCGCCGGCCGTGCCGGCTCGCGTGCCGGCATATCGGGCCAGGTCGCGAGAAGAGAGGCGCCGTAGGCGGTGCCTGAACTGTCGAGGCTGGGCAGGACCGCCTGCCCCAGGCGTAGCGCCGCGAGCAGGCTGCAATAGACCGGATTGGCGGCAAAGCTGCCCTCGATCAACAAGGGGCCGCTGACAGCGCCGAGCGCCTCCAGGAGATAGTCGGTCAGCAGCACGCAATAGAGGCTGGCAAGCGCCGCCCGCATGCCCTCGCCGGCCGGCAGCGTGCCCCGGATCTCGCCGGGATGCGCCGGAAAGGGGCCGCCATTGGGCACGAAGCTCGGCAGCGCCAGCACACCGGCCGCCATCACGGCCGCGGCATCGGCAAGCGAGCAGGTCGGCGAGGCACCGTCGAGGATCACCGCATATTCCCGCCCGCCCATGAATTTGGCCGCCGGCACCGGCCGGGCCTCGACATCGGCATAGGCCTGCATGTCCCGGGCTGCGTCGAGCCGGCCGGGATCGGCGCCCAAGGCCATGATCACCGCCCAGGTGCCGGAGGAAACCAAGGTGAAGGGCGGCTCGAAGGCGATCAGATGCGGCAGGATCGAGCCGTTGGAATCGTGGATGCCGGCACGCACCCGCACCGTGTCGGGCAGGCCGGTCTCGGCCCGAACCTCGGGCCGCAACGGACCGAGCACGTCATAGGCCGCGATGGGCGGCGGGAACAGCGCCTGCCATCCGCAGCCGACAACCAGAGAGGACAGGCGCCTTTCACGAACGGCCCACAAATCGGAATGGCCGCCGATACCGGTGACCTCGTTGCGGGCGATGCCGGTGAGGCGCCAGGTGAAATATTGCGGATAGGGCACGATGTGCCGGACACGCGCGAAGGATTCGGGATGGCGCCGCTGCTGGTAGAAGATCTGCTTGCCGGAATTGAGCCCCGCCGACATCGGCGGCGACAGGGTTTCGGCAAAGGGCGGGCGGAACGGCGCATACTCGGCCTCGACCTCGCCGACGCCCTCGAACTCGTAGTCCATCACCGGCAGCGCCAGATCGTCCTCACCGATCAGGGCCATGGCAGCGCCATGGGTGGTGACGGCGATGTCGGCGATGGCATGCTCGGCGCCAGCCTGGCGCAGCCCTCCCATCAGGAAGCGCCAGATCGCCTCGACATCCGCATGCGGATAGGGCGGGCCGGCCAGCGGCCGGTTCGGCATCGAAGCCTGCCAGAGGCTGGCGGAGCCGTCGAACAGGACCAGCTTCACATTGGTCTTGCCGACATCGAGCACGGCGGTGACGGACATGGTCGGCTCGCAGGATTACGCCTCAATAGAGATCGGCATATTTATCGAAATTCTTGGCATCGACCACGAAGGGACGCAGCGTGGCGATACTGTTCTCCCCGAGCGCGATTTGGCCGAGACGGCCTGCGGTGACCAGGCTGCCCGTGCCTGTGGTCATGGTGTTCCTGGCCAGCGCCGCGGCAATCTGCATGGCGGCATAGCCGATATCCACCGGATTGGCGGTCGCGAAATATTCCACCGCCTTGGCCGACATCGCGGCCTTCAGCGTGGCCGGCCGGCCGAAGCCGGTGACGAAGACCTTGCCGGCAAGGCCCCTGTCCGAAACGCATTGCGCCGCCCCCACCAGCGCCGCCGGGCTGAAGACCAGCAGGCCCTTGAGATTGGGGCGCTGCCTCAGCACGAAGTCCGCGGCGGCATAGCCGGCCTTTTCATTGTCATTGTCATAGAGCGTGTCGGCGAGCTTGAGCTTGCCATAGGCCGGCTTGAGCCATTGCTGCATGGTCTCCGAAACCAGCCCCTGTCCATCCGCGCCATTGCGCGCACCGGCCAGGATGGCGACGTCACCGCCATCCTTGGCATCGTCGGCCAGCATCTGAAGGAAGGTCTCGGCTTTGCCGCGACTGCTGATGGGATCGACATGGGCCATGCGCGAATTGGCCGGCAGGGCCTGCTCGAAGGAGACCACCTTGATGCCGCGGATCATGGCGCGCTTGCACAGCGGCGCCAGCAGGCCGGCATCGATGGGGCTGATCAGGATGGCATCGACCTTCTGCTTCACGAAGCCGTTGATGAAGAGGGCCTGCTCGCGCACCAGGCGCTTTTCCGGCGCAGCCACGGCCATATCGAGCGTGCCGATCTGCGTCGCGGCCTCCTGGGCTCCGTCGGCGCAGGCCTTGTAGAAGGGATCATCCTTGACCGGCACGATCACCCCGACGCGCAGCCTGCCCTCGGTCACCGGCAAGACAGGCGTCGGATCGGCCTTGGGCTTGGGTTTCGGGCTGGGGGCCGAAAGAGCGCTGGACGACATGCCGGCTAACCCCAGCCCCCCCAGCAGCGTGACGATCTGGCGGCGGCTGAAGGTGTCGGTCATGGTAACTCCGTCCGGGGATGGTGCAAAAAACGGCAAAGAACACCGCAAGCCCGGTCGAAAGACCGGACCGGCAGCGAGAGCGGCCGAATCACGACCGCACCCATCTCATCACATGCCGTGATCTTTGCAATCACGGCGTTACCGCGAAATCGCCTTGCCTCAGGCCATCAGTTCGCGGGCCTGGCGCCCCGCGGCCTGCAGGGCTTCATAGACCTTGAATTTCTTCTCGTGGAAGGCGCGGATCTCGCCTTGCCCGGGCGCATAGGTAGCTCCGAGTGCGGACATGCCGCTCATCGCCTCGGCCAAGGCGGGATAGGCCTTGCCGGCCACGGCGCCGAGCATGGCCGCACCGAGCAGGACGGGCTCCGGCGTCTCGGCTACCGCAACCTCGATGCCGGTTGCGTCGGCGATGATCTGGCGGACCAACGGGCTCTGGGCCGCGCCGCCCGAGATGATGATCTGCTGGAGCACGATGCCCTTGGCCGCCATGGCCTCGACGATCTGCCGCGCGCCATAGGCAAGGCCGCACAGCCCGGCGACATAAAGCCTGACCAGGCTGTCGAGATCGTCCTCCAGATCCAGCCCGGCGATCACCGCACGGGCATCGGGATCGGCATGGGGTGCCCGATTGCCGAGAAACTCGGGCACGACGTGAATGCTGCGTGCCAGGGTGGCATCGCCGGCGAGATTGGCCTGCGCCTCCAGCCAGGCGAGCAGGGGGCGCCCGGCGGTTTCGGCCCGCTCCACGGCCTGGGCATAGGCGGGATGCAGAGTGAGGAGATGGTCGAGCGCCGCGCCGGCGGCCGACTGCCCGCCCTCGTTCAGCCAGAGGCCAGGCACCATCGCCGAGAAATAGGGGCCCCACACACCCGGCACGAAAGCGGCCTCGCGCGTGCTCGCCATGGTGCAGGCCGAGGTGCCGAAGACATAGGCGAGGCGCGCCGTCACGTCGGCACTCTGGCCGTCCTTGCCGGCCGCGCCGACGGTGCCGATGCCGCCGGCATGGGCATCGATCAGCGAGGCGCCGACAGGAATGCCCACCGTCAGGCCGAGATCGGCGGCTGCCGCCTCGGTCAGGCCGGAACCCAGCGGCGAACCGACGTCCACGATGGTGTCGCCGATACGGGCGAAGCCTTCATCGGCCAGCGCACCCAGCCCGATCTTGTGGAAATAGCCGGCGTCCCAGCGCTTCTCATGCGCCAGATAGGTCCATTTGCAGGTGACGGTGCAGACCGAGCGCGACAGCGAGCCGGTGGCGCGCCAGCTCAGATAATCCGGCAGGTCGAAGAAATAGCCGGCCGAGGCGAAGATCTCCGGCTTGTGCTCCCTCAGCCAGAGCAGCTTGGGCGTCTCCATCTCCGGCGAGATCACGCCACCGACATAGCGCAGCACCTCTTCGCCGGTCTCGTTGATGCGCCGGGTCTGGTCGAGCGAACGATGGTCCATCCAGACGATGACGTTGCGGTTGGGATCGTCGGACGGGCCGACGGAAAGCGGCTCGCCCTGCTTGCCCACCACCACCAGCGAGCAGGTCGCGTCGAAGCCGACGCCGGCAATGGCACCCGGCTCGACCGCAGCCTCGGCCAGCGCTCCCTTCACCGAGGCGCAGACCGCCTGCCAGATATTCTCGGAGGACTGCTCGACGATATCGCCGGGCTCGTGCCAGATGGTGATCGCCTGCTTGGCCGAACCGAGCAGCTTGCCGCTGGCGTCGAACACGCCGGCCCTGGCCGACCCCGTGCCTACATCGACACCGATGAAATACTGATCGCCCATCTCGCGGTTCGCTCCCGGATCTATGCTGCAGCCTTCCGCTGCTCTGAGCCTTCAGCTTAAAGGGGTGCCCGGGCTTGGCAACCTCGATTGGCTGGCGGGGCTGATACGAATTTCACCGAGCGCCATTGCTTTTCGATCGGAACACAAGCGAATTGGTGGGGGGACATCATGCCGTCGTGCAAACATTTGGATCGAACCCGCGAAGGCACTGCCCCGGAACGGCCCGCCATGGGCGATTGCCTTTTGACCAACGAAGAGCATCCCCGCCGCACCGCCAGCGTTTGGTAATCGCCGCTACGCCGAACTGCGGCGCACCACTTCAAAACCGATATCGACGATCTGTACGGGAATGGTCTCTTTGCGTATGCGCGCCAGCACCAATTCGCCGGCGCGTGTTCCAATGTCACGCCCAGCGATGCGTATCGTGGTGAGATCAAGGCCACTCGGTTGAGCGATCGAGAAATCACCAAAGCCGGCGACGGCGAGCGCTCCTGGTGTCTCGATGCCGCGCCGCTGCGCGGCCAGCAGCACACCGGCAGCAATGGCATCGAGGGAGCAAAACACGGCATCGGTATCGGGAAAACCAGCCAGCAACTGATCGAGGAGCGCTGGACCGCTTTCCATGCCGGCAACCACAGCGGCAACGGTAATTTCACGTGGCGCTATACCCAGGGCCGCCAATGCACTGCGATAGCCCTCGCGTCGCTGCAGGCCGCGCCGATCCTTCTCGTCACCAGGACCGATGAAAGCGATGCGTCGATAGCCATAGCCATGCAGCGCCATCGTCATTGCGCGACCGGCAGCCGGATTGTCGAAGCCGACCGCCATGTCGACCGGCTCGGCCGGCAGTTCCCAGGTCTCGACGACGGGCACGCCGGCTGTGCTCAGCAGGCGGCGTGCGCGGGGGGTATGCAGCGTGCCGGTCAGCACAACTCCATCGGGACGACGACCGAGGATCGCGCGCAGCAAATGCTCCTCGTCGGTCGCCGAATAATCCGACGAGCCGAGCAGAATGGAAAAGCCCGCCGCTTCGGCGCAGCGCGTGAGGCCCGCAATGGTCTGAGAGAAAATCGCGTTCTCGAACGTCGAGACCACCGCGGCGATCAACCCGCTACGCCGTGCGGCAAGACTGCCGGCCAGGAGGTCTGGCACATAGTCCAGTTCGGCCATCGCCGCTTCGATGCGGGCACGCGTTGTCGCCGCGACAAGTTCAGGCGTGCGTAGCGCACGCGAAACGGTCATCTGCGAAACACCGGCGCGTTGCGCCACATCGTCCATGCGGAGCCTGCGTTCTGTGTTGGGCTGTGATTTGGGGGCTGCCATGCGCCTTCGTTCACTTTATCCGCTTCGGCGCATCACCGCGCAAAGACCGACTCCGCCTCGTATTATTTTTCCTCTCACAACTCAACGCGCTTGACTCAAGATTATGTTACCGCAAACATGTTTGCGCAAACATGATTGCGCAAACAGGCGCTTCCCTTCGAGGAAGAAACGCCGTGCCGCAAGGAGGAAAAATGCTCAACGAAGACCAAATCCAGGCCTATCACGACGATGGCTATATTCTTGTCGAGGATGTCGTCACGGGTGAGGAACTCGAAGAACTGCGACGTCTGACCTATGAGAAGATCGATCAATCGCGAGCCGTGTCGGCAAGCGACGAGGTGTTCGACCTCGATGAGGGGCACTCGAAAGACAATCCGAAGTTGACGCGCATCAAGATGCCGCACATGCAGATGCCCGCATTCTGGGACATCTTGAAATCCAGCAAATTCCGCTCGGTTCTGGAAGCTCTTCTTGGTCCGGCCGTGCGCCTGCAGACCTCGAAGCTCAATACGAAGGCACCGGGCGGCGGGGCCGCCGTCGAATGGCACCAGGACTGGGCGTTCTATCCGCACACCAATGATGACGTGCTGGCAATCGGCCTCATGCTCGAGGACGTCAAGGAAGAAAGCGGCCCCTTGCTCGTCATACCGGGCACGCACAAGGGCCCGGTACTCAGCCACTTCGTCAACGGCGTATTCGCCGGCGCAATCGATCCGAGCGATCCTCTGTTCGAGAAGGACAAGATCATCACGCTGACAGGCAAAGCCGGTTCGATGACGGTCCATCATTGCCGTACATTGCATGGGTCCGCGCCGAACGTGTCGGATCGGGCGCGCCTCATCTGCTTCTATGAGATGTGCGCGGCCGATGCCTGGCCACTCGCGGGGGGCGCCGGCGCCTTCCTCAACATGAATCAGCGCCAGGTCTATGACGCGGTACAAAGCCGGATGATCTTCGGCGAGCAGACCATGCGTCCGCGCCTGAAAGACGTACCTGTCCTCCTGCCGTTGCCACCGGCGCCGGACGCGTCGTCGATCTTCAAGACCCAGAAGAGCGCGGGCGCGGTCAGCGCCTTCGCCAAGGCGGACCAGAAGGCCGAGCGCGCAGCATAAGCGTGCCGTGTCTTTGTGCGTAAAGCGCAGCCGGCGTCCAACGAGGCGCCGGTCATTCGATACAAAACAAATGCCTCCGGGGAGGATACTCCATGCCAAAAGCTGCGGCGGAAATGCATCCGCGCAAGGTCATCGTCGCGTCCTGCGTCGGCTCTGCACTCGAATGGTACGACTTCTTCATCTATGCGACGGCCGCCGGACTCGTGTTCGGCAAGCTATTTTTCGCTGATTTCGGTGGCAAGGGCACGCTGATCGCCCTCGCAACCTTCGGCGTCGGCTTCATCGCCCGCCCCTTCGGCGGCTTGTTCTTCGGTTATCTCGGCGACCGCATCGGCCGCAAGCCGGTGCTGCTGATCACTCTGATGATAGTCGGCATCGGCACAGTCTTCATCGGTCTGCTGCCGACTTACGAACAGATCGGCATCTGGGCGCCCATCCTTCTTGTCACCATGCGTCTGATGCAGGGTTTCGGCGCGGGTGCCGAGTATACGGGCGCCGTGATCCTGCTCGCCGAATATGCGCCAATCGGCAAGCGCGGCTTCTGGTGCTCGTTCGCACCCGCCGGAGTCGGCATCGGGATGATGTTGGCATCGAGCGCGTTCTGGCTCGTCTCGCAACTGCCGCAAGAGCAATTCATGGACTGGGGCTGGCGCCTGCCATTCCTGGCCAGCATCGTTATCATCGCGTTCGGCTTGTTCGTGCGCTACCGTATCGATGAAACACCGGTGTTCGAGAAGATAGCCGCCGAGCCGGAAAAGAAGTCGAAAAATCCTATCATCGAGTCGCTGACGAAGCAGCCGCGCAACTTCTTCGTCGTCCTCGGCGCGCGTCTTGCCGAGAACGGGTTTGGCTATCTGTTCCCCGTATTCGGACTTAGCTACGCGGTGAACACGCTCGAGTTCCCCAAGGATCAATCCTTGTTCGTGTTGATGACCAGCTATGTCGTGCAGGTAGCGTGCGTGATCGGCTTTGCGGCACTCTCAGATCGCATCGGCCGACGGCCCGTCTACATCGCTGGCGCGTTGTTTGGGTGTCTCATCGCGTTTCCATTTTTCTGGCTGCTCGAGTCGAAATCGTTCCTTGCTTCGATCGCCGCGTTCTGGCTGGCGCAGATAGCGGTCGGTATGATGTTCGGCGTTCAGGCTGCCTATTTCTCCGAACTCTTCGGACCGGCACGCCGCTTCTCGGGCTTCGCTTTCGCGCGCGAACTCGGGTCCCTTCTTGCCGGCGGCCCTGCCCCCGCATTGGCGACCTTGATGGTGTCGTGGGCTTCAGGTTCGTCTTGGCCGGTGGCGCTTTACTCCATCTTCCTCGGCCTTTGCACGGCCTATGCCGTATGGATGGGTCCGGAAACCTATCGCGACGATATCGCAGTCGACCAGCTTGAGAGCGACGCCA
Organism: Labrys sp. (in: a-proteobacteria); assembly: GCF_047605565.1. Classification (NCBI taxonomy): domain Bacteria; kingdom Pseudomonadati; phylum Pseudomonadota; class Alphaproteobacteria; order Hyphomicrobiales; family Xanthobacteraceae; genus Labrys; species Labrys sp. (in: a-proteobacteria). The sequence goes on along the minus strand of NZ_JASGFM010000021.1, from coordinate 97,491 downwards.
CAACTCTGCGGGCGCGGGCGCAAGTAGCGTAGCAAGGAATAGGAACGAGAAGAATGACAAAGGTCCGGGTTCGCAAGCGCGAACTCGGCATCGCGAACTTTGTTGCGAGAAGGCACCCGAAGTGGCTCGTTTGGCAGCCTCGATCAGCAGACCGAGCCGATAGGAATTTCACCGGGAGACTCGTCGTCAACCTGCCACATTGACCACCTCGACCTCGACGCCGGCCTCCGCCAGCATGTCGTGCGCCGCGGGCGGAATGCCGTCATCGGTGATCAGCCGGCGGATGCGTGAAAGCGGCGCCACCGCCATCGAGCCGCGCGGCTCGAATTTCGAGGAATCCGCCAGGACGATGAGATCGGCGGCGCGATTGAGCAGCTTGGCTTCGGCCCGTGCGATCAGCGGATCGCTCTCGATCAGGCCGAGCGGGCCGATCGAGGCCGCGCTCATGAACATCTTCGAGGCCGTATAGTGCTGGATCGAATCCTCGTCGAAGGGCGAGAGGATCAGGCTCTGGTCGCGATAGATCTCGCCGCCGGGCAGGATGATGCGATTGTCGCTCTCCTGCATCAGCGCCGCGGCGATCGGGAAGGAATTGGTCAGGATCTGCAGGCGCGAGGCCCGCAGGAATTCGACCATGTGGAAGGTGGTCGACCCGCCATTGATGATGATGGATTCGCCGTCGCGGCACAGGGCCGCCGCGCGCTCGGCGATCGCTCGCTTTCGCTCGGCGTTGAGGGCCTGGCTGACGCCGAAGCGCCGCGCCTCGAGCTTGGCTCCTTCCGGCGAGGCCAGCGCACGGACACCGCCATGCATGCGCCGGACCATGCCCTGGGCGGCAAGATGGGTAAGGTCGCGGCGGATGGTTGCGGGCGAGGCCCGGGTGACGGCAGCGAGTTCGCGCGCCGAGATCACCGAGCGTTCTTGCACAAGCCTGACGATGGCCTGCCAGCGTTCCTGTTCGTGCATGCCCCCTCCACTCGCTCACAACCTCGTCCATCCGCTCATTCATGTCAATGATATGAGCGATTTGTTGCACTGCACGACAAATTTTACGCATCGTATGAGCGATAATGATTGACCGTGAGCGACAGCATTCATAAGGTCTAGCAACAATGACACAGGAAACGCATGCCATGGCCTCCGCACGACTCGCAGACCTCTGGGACGACGCCGTCGCAAATTCCCTCGATGAACCAGGCAAGCTGCTCTATCGCTCCAATCTGCTGGGTTCGGACCTGCGCATCACCAATTTCGGCGGCGGCAACACCTCGGCCAAGGTCAAAGCGACCGATCCGCTGACGCGCCAGGAGGTCACCGTGCTCTGGGTCAAGGGCTCGGGAGGCGACATCGGCTCGATGAAGCTCGACGGCTTCTCGACCCTCTATCTCGACAAGCTCGAAGCGCTGAAGGGGCTCTATCGCGGCCTGACGCATGAGGACGAGATGGTCGGCTACCTGCCGCACTGCACCTTCGACCTCAATCCACGCGCCGCCTCCATCGACACCCCCCTGCATGCCTTCGTGCCGAAGATCCATGTCGACCACGTCCATCCCGACGCCGTGATCGCCATCGCCGCCTCGAAGAACGCCGAGAAGCTGACGCAGGAGATCTTCGGCGGCGAGATCGGCTTCCTACCCTGGCAGCGCCCGGGCTTTGACCTCGGCCTCAAACTCTCCAAGCTGGCAACCGAGAACCCCCATCTCATCGGCGTGGTGCTCGGCGGGCATGGCCTGTTCACCTGGCATGACGACGCCAAGACCTGCTACCAGCTCACCTTGCGCATCATCCAGAAGGCAGCCGACTGGCTTGAAGCCAAGGCAAGCAAGCCAGCCTTCGAGGGCAGCAAGACCACGTCCCTGCCCGCTGCCGAGCGCGCCGCCATCGCCACCCGCCTGATGCCGGCCATTCGCGGCCAGATCGGCAAGGCCCAGGCCAAGGCCGGCCATTTCACCGATGCGGCGGAAGTGCTGGAATTCGTCAATTCGAATGCCCTGGACAGGCTTGCACCGCTCGGCACGTCCTGCCCCGATCATTTCCTGCGCACCAAGATCCGCCCGCTGGTGGTCCCCTTCGCCGGCGACATCGACGCCACCATCGCCTCGCTCGATGGCCTGATCGAGGCCTATCGCGCCGATTACGCCGCCTATTACGAGCGTTGCAAGCATGCCGATTCCCCGGCCATGCGCGATCCCAACGCCGTGATCTACCTGGTGCCGGGCGTAGGCATGCTCTCCTTCGCCGCCGACAAGGCGACGGCCCGCATCGCGGCCGAATTCTACGTCAACGCCATCAATGTGATGCGCGGGGCCAGCGGCGTCGACACCTATGTCGGCCTGCCCGAGCAGGAAGCCTTCAACATCGAATACTGGCTGCTCGAGGAAGCCAAGCTCCAGCGCATGCCCAAGCCCAAGGGCCTGGCCGGGCGCACCGCCCTGGTCACCGGTGGCGCCGGCGGCATCGGCCGCGCGATTGCTGCCCGCCTGATGCAGGAAGGCGCCAATGCCGTGCTGGCCGATATCGACCAGGCCTCTCTCGACGCGGCCGTCGCCGATTTCGGCAAGCTGTTCGGCAAGGACAGGGTGCGTGGCATCGCGATGGACGTCACCGACGAGGCCAGCGTGATCGCTGCCTTCGAGGAAACCGCGCGCAGCTATGGCGGCATCGACATCGTGGTCAACAATGCCGGCATCTCCTCGGCCGCTGCGGTCGAGGACACCACACTGGAACTGTGGAACCGCAACATCTCCATCCTCGCCACCGGTTATTTCCTGGTGGCGCGCGAGGGCTATCGCCTGATGAAGAACGAGGGCAATGGCGGCTCCCTGGTGTTCATCGCCTCCAAGAACGGCGTCTCCGCCTCGGCCGGTGCCTCGGCCTATTGCACCGCCAAGGCGGCCGAAATCCATCTCGCCCGCTGCATGGCCCTTGAGGGGGCACCGCACGGCATCCGCGTCAACGTCGTCAACCCCGACGCGGTGCTGCGCGGCTCCAAGATCTGGCAAGGCGAATGGCGCCAGCAGCGCGCCGCCTCCAACAAGATCGGCGAGGACGATCTGGAGGAGTTCTACCGCAAGCGCTCCCTGCTGCAGCGCTCCGTCTATCCCGAAGACATCGCCGAGGCCGTCTACTTCTTCGCCTCGGACCTCTCGGCCAAGTCCACCGGCAATTTCCTCAACGTCGATGCCGGCAATGTGGTGAGCTTCACGCGCTAAGATGCCAGGTTGCAATTGAACTCGTTAGACAGAATTGTTATTTTGTCTAACGAGGAGCCGCCAATGCTGAAATCGTCCCATCAAAGCCCGACACTTCCCCAGAACCCGAGGCGGCAGTCGGTGATTGATACGGCGCGCCGGCTTGGGTTGCTCGGCGGCGAAAATGGCCGGATCGGCGGGCGGGTGCAGCGTGATCTCGTGGCGGCGGCCAAGGAGAAATCGGGAATCGCATCCGACACTGAACTGTTGGAATACGCCCTGGCCAGGGTCGCGCTCGAGGATGATTTCGGGGCTAAGCTCGTCCGCCGCAAGGGTCGGATCGAGAAAGACATCGACCTTGAATTTTGAGCTGGCGCGCGCACTTCGGCGCGTCAAACCCCAACGTGTCGCCGGTACGATCCGGCGACGGCCCCTTGCCGACCTGCCGAGCGTCATGACACCGATTTCGGCCGGCACCGAATTGCTGATCGACAGTTGCGTTTATATCGACATACTGCAAGGCCATACACCAGTGAGCGTCGACGATCTGCTTTCTGCGCGGATCATCAATCACTCCACGATCTGCTTGGCTGAATTGACGCATCTGTTCGGCCGCCTCGACCCGAAGCACCCGGCGACCAGGAACGTCCTGCGCGAAATACGGTACACGATCGAGGGCATTCCGGGTCACCGACTTTCGTCCCCTTCCCATACGGCAATCGGTGAAGCAGGCATGCTGGCCGGCCTGGTGGCCCGCTTGTCTGGCGTCGACAATCGCGCGAACCAATCTCTCCTCAACGATGCAGGCCTCTATCTGCAGGCTGTGGAGAATGGCTGGACTGTGCTCACCAGCAATATTCGGGATTTCGATTATTTCGATCAGCTCCTGCCGGCCGACCGGGTACTCTTCTACGAGAAGACTGCGACCACGCCAAAGCGCTGACAAACGATAGTCCCGGCACCAGCCCACGGGAGAAGGCAGGGGATTGTGCAGCCAACATTCGCGGGCTAAGCGGAGGGGTCTGTTCCATCCGCGGGAACGGCCTCCCACAGCGCTCAAGCAGTTCACCGCTTCCCATGGCCCGGATCGCCTTCCACGCCCCGCTCAAACCAGCCGATCACCCGGTGCCGTCGGGGGATCGGGAAACGGCGCGCCTTTTTCTTGCCGCGCTGCAGGGCGCCGGTTTCGAGACCGGCATCGCCTCGACGCTGCGGACGGCGGACCCCGCCGGCGGGCGGGATTTTTCAGAACCGGCACAGGCGGAGGTGGCCCGCCTGCTTGCTCTCTATCGCGAGCAGCCACAGGAACGCCCGGCCCTGTGGTTCACCTATCACGTCTATTACAAGGCGCCGGACCTTATCGGCCCGGCGATCACCCGGGCCCTTGGCATTCCCTATGTCATCGCCGAGGGGTCACGGGCGCCCAAGCGCGCCCAAGGTGCCTGGTCAAACGGTCATGCGCAGGCGGAAGCTGCCCTCGACGCAGCCTCGCTCATTTTCATCCTCAATCCGAACGACCGGGCCATGCTGGAGGCGGCAAGGCCTGTCGGCCAGGCCCTTGTCGACCTGCCGCCCTTCATCGATGCCGCCGGCTGGCCGCTCATGGAACGAGACCGCCCCGAACCCGGCGCGCCGTCGTCTGCCTGCCGCCTTCTCACCGTCGCCATGATGCGCGAACCCGACAAGCTGGCGTCCTACGAGATTCTGGCGGCTGCTCTGGCCGGGCTCGATGGCGACCTTTCCTGGCATCTCGACATCGTCGGCGATGGTCCGGCCCAGGCCAAGGTCGAGGCACTGTTCGCCCCCTTCGGCCAATGCGTCACCCTGCATGGCCGCATCGACGATCGTGCCGGGCTGGCCGGTTTCTATGCGCAGGCCGATCTGCTCGCCTGGCCGGCGGTGAACGAGGCCTTCGGCATGGTCTTCCTGGAGGCGGCGCTGCAGGGCTGCCCCTCCGTCGCCGGCAAGTTCGGTGGCGTCGGCTCGGTAGTACTGGACGGGCAGACCGGCCTGCTGGCCAGGCCCGGTGACGCCGCCGATTTCGGCCACTCCCTCGCCGGCCTGATGCGCGATACTGCCCTGCGGCAGCGCTTCTCCGGCCAGGCCCTCGCCTTCGCCCGGCAGGAACGCTCGCTCGCCTCCGCCTCCCGCCGCCTGCGCGAGGCCCTGCTGCCCCTGATCCAACCGGAAAAGCCCGACGCATGAGCCGCTCCGTCCTCATCCTCGTTACTCATCTGCTTGGCGTCGGCCATCTCGCCCGCGCGGCCGCCCTGGCGCGCGGGCTGGTCGCCGCCGGCCATCGCGTCACCCTGGTCAGCGGCGGCCGGCCAGCTCCCCTGATCCGGGTCGAGGGGGCATCCTTCGTACAATTGCCGCCCGTGCATTGCGTCGGCGTCGATTTCCGCACGCTGCTCGGCTCCGATGGCCGTGAAATCGGCGAGGACGTCCGCCAGGCCCGCATCGATGCCATTCTGGCTGCCCTCGCCTCCGCGGACCCCGACGTGGTCGTGACCGAAACCTACCCTTTCGGCCGGCGCCAGCTCGCCACCGAATTCCGTACTTTGGTCGAGGCCGCGCGCAATCGAGCCAGGCCGGTGGCCATCCTCGCTTCTATCCGCGACATCCTCAACCCGCCGGCCAAGCCGAGCCGGGCGGAGGAGGCGGAGGCCGTCCTCGCGCGCTTCTATGACGGCGTCCTGGTGCATGGCGATGCCGTGGTCACGCCGCTTTCGGCCTCTTGGCCGACCAGCCTGGGGCTGGAGCGCATCCTGACCTATACCGGCTACATCGCCGACACGGCCGCATCCGTCGAGGCCGCGTCCTCAGGCGAAATTCTGGTTTCGGGCGGCGGCAGTGCGGCCAGCCTGCCGCTCTACCGCGCCGCCATTCAGGCTGCAGCGCTTGCCGACACGCCCACGCACTGGCGCCTGCTGGTCGGGCACGGTGTCGCGGCTGCTGATTTCGAGGCACTCATGGCCAGTGCCGGACCCCGGGTCACCGTCGAGCGAGCCAGGCCGGACTTTCCCGCCTTGCTGGCGGGCGCCGCCGCCTCGGTGAGCCAGGCGGGCTACAACACCATGATCGACCTCGCCCTTGCGGGCGTGCCGGCGGTGGTCGTCCCCTTCGAGCAGGGCAAGGAAGCCGAACAGCGCCTGCGCGCCGAGTGCTTCCACGCCCTCGGCCTCGCCGGCATCGTCCGCGAGGCCGATCTCTCCGGCCCCACCCTGGCGGCAGCCGTCAAAACGGCCCTGGCGCGTCCACCGGGCGAAGCACCGGTCCTTGCGCTGGACGGCATCGCCGGCAGCGTCAGGGCCGTGGAAGCGGCAGCGCAGCGAGCCGAAGACCTGGCTGGGGCCTGGACCCATCTCGACGAGGCCCTGGCCACCCGCCGCGAAGTCCGCCTGTGGTGGCGCGACGATGATGCGGTAGCCGCCACACCGGCGCTCGACCGCCTGCTTGCCCTGGCGCATCGCCACGACCTGCCGCTTTCGCTGGCCGTCATCCCCGCCGCCGTCTTGCCGAGCCTGGCCGAGGCGATCGCCGAAGAACGGCAGGTCGACATTCTCGTGCATGGCTATGCCCATGCCAATCACGCCCCGCCCGGCGCCAAGAAGCAGGAACTCGGCCATCGCCCTGCCGCCGAGATACTGGCGGAGCTCGGCCAGGGCCTCTCGACGTTGCGCTCCCGCTTCGGCGCATGCTGCCTGCCCGTCCTGGTGCCGCCCTGGAACCGGATCGATCCGGCACTGATCGGCGGTCTCGCCGCTCTCGGCTTTCGCGGCCTGTCCGTCGCCGGCCCACGGCCTGCCGCTCGGCTGCATGATCTTACCGCCATCAATATTCACATCGATCCGATCGCCTGGAAACAAGGTGGCGGCCTCGTGGAGCCTGTTCAGGTATTGTCACAGTTCATCAATGCCCTTGAACATGACGAACCCTTGGGCATACTCACGCATCACCTCGTACACGATGCCTGGATTTGGAGCTTTCTGGAACGGTTGTTCGAGAGGCTCAAGAATCACGCGAATATACGTTTCCTGCCGGCACATGCGTTATTTGCATGAAACGCTGGATCGAAAAACGATACACACGCCAGATAGCAGTGGCGCGCGATTGCGCGTGGGAATAGTCTGGCAACCGACAAGCACCGGAAAACGGGCATCGGAGAGACTGCGGAGCGGGGATGATCAACCAGCCGTTGCTGAGCGTGCGCGACCTCAGCGTAGACTTCCAGGGCGACACCGGCCTGGTCCATGCGGTGAAGAACGTGTCTTTCGACGTCTTCGAAGGGCAGACGCTGGCGGTGGTGGGCGAGTCCGGATCCGGTAAGTCGGTGACGGCCCAGGCCATCATGGGCCTGCTTTCCAAGACGGCGCGGGTCACCGGCGGCAGCTGCCTGTTTCGCGATCCTGCCACTGGCACGACGACGGATTTCGTCAAGCTCAATCCGAACGGGCCCGAAATGCGCGCCATCCGGGGCGGGCGTATCGCCATGATCTTCCAGGAGCCGATGACCTCGCTGTCGCCGGTGCACACCATCGGCGACCAGGTCACCGAGGCCCTGATCGTGCATACGGGCTGTTCCCGGCGCGAGGCGAATGAGCGGGCGCTCGATCTCTTCGCCAAGATCCATTTCCGCAATCCCAAGCGCATGCTCACCACCTATCCCTTCGAGCTGTCGGGCGGTATGCGCCAGCGCGCCATGATCGCCATGGCGCTGATCTGCCGGCCGGCCCTGCTGGTCGCGGATGAGCCGACCACCGCGCTCGACGTCACCACCCAGGCGCAGATCCTCGCCCTCATCAAGGAAATCCAGGACGCCAAGAGCGCCGTGAACCAGAGCATGGCGGTGATCTTCATCACCCATGATCTCGGCGTGGTCGCCAACATGGCCGACGAGGTCGTGGTGATGTATCGCGGCGAGGTGATGGAACTCGGCGGCCGCGATGCCATCTTCCAGCATCCGGAGCACGACTACCTCAAGGCCCTGATGCGGGCCGTGCCTCATTTCAACATGAAGCCGGGCGAAAGGCTGAAGCCCCTGCGGGAAATCGCCGTGCCGCCGCGCGGGGCCGCCGCACCTGCTCCGGCCACTGCGGGCAGCGGCCCGGTCCTCCAGGTCGAGAATGTCTCCAAGACCTTCACGATGCGATCGGGCATGTGGTCGGGCCGTGCGGAGACGATCCAGGCGCTGACCAATGTCTCGCTCTCGCTCGAACGCGGCACAACCTTGGGCCTCGTCGGCGAATCCGGCTCGGGCAAGACCACCCTGTCGCGCATGATCATGCGCGCACCCGGCAGCGCACCGGACAGCGGCGAGGTCCGCTTCGACGACGGCAGCGGCCCGCGTGACGTGTTCACGCTGGAAGGCGAGGCGCTCAAGGCCTATCGCCGCTCGGTCCAATTCGTGTTCCAGGACCCGTTCTCCAGCCTCAATCCACGCATGACGGTGTTCGACATCCTGTCCGAACCCCTGCGGATCCACAGCATCGGTACCGCCGACGAACGGCATGAGCGGGTCAAGTCGCTGCTCGAACTGGTCGGGCTCGAACCGCAATATATGCGTCGCTACCCGCATTCCTTCTCGGGCGGCCAGCGCCAACGCATCGGCCTTGCCCGCGCCTTGGCGCTGGAGCCCAAGGTGATCCTGTGCGACGAGCCGACCTCGGCCCTCGACGTCTCGGTCCAGGCCCAGATCCTCAATCTGCTCAAGGACCTGCAGGCCGCGCTCGGCGTCTCCTATCTGTTCGTGTCCCACAACCTGGCGGTGGTCGAATACATGGCCCGCGACATCGCCGTGATGTGCCGCGGGCATATCGTGGAACAGGCGCCGCGCGAGGTGCTGTTCCGTTCGCCTCAGCATCCCTATACCAAGGCCCTGCTGCAGGCCATTCCGGACGTCGACCTCGCCAACCCGCTCGACTTCGCCAAGCTGAAGACCGGCAATGCCTCCCAGCCCGAGAAATGGCCGGCCCCCTTCGCCATCCTTCCGAACGCCCCGCCGCCCATCATGGTGGAGGTGGAGCCCCGCCATTTCGTCCGCCTCGGCGCCGACGCGGCCGACCAGCGCAGGGGAGAAGCGGCGTGAACACCGTCCTCAAGCACATTGCAGCCGCTCTCGGCCTCGCCTTCTTCCTGGCGGGTCCTGCCATCGCGGATCCGCCGCCGGCTCCCGCCGAACCGCCTTCCCTGGTCGCCAAGATCGCCAGCGGCGAGTTGCCGCCGCTGCTCGATCGCATGCCGAAGGTGCCGCTGGTGGCCGACATGCTGGCCCGCAACCGCAGCCTGGGTGATTATGGCGGCGAGATCCGCACCCTAGCGTCCAAAGCCCGGGACCTGCGCTACATCAACGTCATCGGCTATACCCGGCTCGTCGGCTATGACGAGCATCTCAACCTCGAGCCGGACATCCTGCAGGCCGTCGACAGCCAGGACGACAAGGTCTTCACCCTCACCTTGCGCGAAGGCCACCGCTGGTCGGACGGCGCCCCCTTCACCACCGAGGATTTCCGCTTCTACTGGGAGGATGTCGCCCTCAATTCGAAGCTCAATCCCACCGGCCCGCCTGCCTTCATGCTGGTCGACGGCGAGAGGCCGAAGGTGGAGGTGCTCGACGCCACCCATATCCGCTACAGCTGGTCCAAGCCCAATCCGGGCTTCCTGCCGTCGCTGGCGGGACCACGACCGATCTGGATCTATTCGCCGGCTCACTATCTCAAGCAGTTCCACAAGAAATATGGGGATGCGGACAAGCTCGCCCAGATGGCCGCGGACCGGCAGATGATGTCCTGGGCTGCGCTCTACAACAAGCTCGACGATCCCTATGAGAACTCGAACCCGGACATGCCGACGCTCGATCCCTGGCATGTGGTGACCAAGGCGCCGGCCCAGCAATATGTGTTCGAGCGCAATCCCTATTTCCACCGGGTCGATCCTCGCGGGCGGCAGCTTCCCTATATCGACCGCATCGTGGTCTCGATCTCGTCCGGCGGACTGTTCGCCGCCAAGGCCAATGCGGGCGAGGTCGATCTGCTGGCCTGGGGGCTGAGCACCAGCGACATTCCCACGCTCAAGGAAGGCGAGGCCAGCCACGCCTATCGCACGCTGGCCTGGCCGATCGCACGCGGCTCCGCCTTCGCCTTGTTTCCCAACCTCACCTGCAACGACCCGGTCTGGCGCGCCGTGATGAGGGACGTGCGCTTCCGCCGCGCCCTGTCGCTGGCCATCGACCGGCACACGCTCAACAATTCCCTATGGTTCCGGCTCGGCATCGAGGGCAACAACACCGTGATGCCGGAAAGCGCGCTCTACAGCGAAGACGACCGCAAGCGTTGGGCCACCTATGACCCGGCGCTCGCCAAGAAGCTGCTGGACGAGGCCGGCCTCAACAAGCGCAACGCCGCCGGCTTCCGCCTGCTGCCGGACGGACGGGAAGCGGAACTGATCGTCGAGGTCGCCGGCACCGCGCGCGACATCGCCGATGCGCTCGAGATCACCAGCGAGTTCTGGCAGGATGTCGGTCTCAAGGTGGTGGTGAAGGCCGAGGACAGCAACGACCTTGCCAAGCGTTCCTTCTCGGGCGTCACCCTGATGGTGGCGAGCGAAGGCCTGGAGAACGCCATCCCGACCGCGCTGATGCCGCCCAACGGCCTGGCTCCGTTGCGCCAGGACAATTACTCCTGGCCCAAATGGGGCCAATATGCCGAAACCGGCGGCATGGCGGGTGAAAAACCCGACATGCCCGAAGCGGTCGAGTTGATGTCCCTGTGGGAACAGTGGATGAATGCAACCACACTGAACGCCCAAGCCGCCGTCTGGCGCGACATGCTCGCCCTTCATGCCGACCAGCAGTTCAGCATCGGCACCGTGCAGGGCGCGCTCAAGCCCATCGTCGTCAACAAGGCCATCCGCAACATCCCCAAGAAGGCTGTGTTTTCCTGGGAGCCGACAGCACTGATCGGTGTCTATCGCGTCGATGAATTCTACTACGACAACATCGTCGTGACGGGGAATACGCCATGATGCGCTACGTGCTGCGCCGCTTCGCCACCATGGTGGTGACGCTGCTGCTGATCTCGCTTCTGATCTTCATCGTGATCAAGCTGCCGCCCGGCGACTTCCTGACCAACAAGATCAACGAGCTCAGGGCCCAGGGCGAGGCGGCCAGCATCGCCAAGGCGGAGGCAATGCGGGCGCAATACGGCCTCGACAAGCCGCTGCTTCACCAATACGCCACCTGGCTCGGCGTGCTGCCCGGCCCCGACGGTTTCAAGGGCCTGCTGCAGGGTCATTGGGGCTGGTCGTTCGAATATGAGCAGCCCGTGAAGGTGGTAGTGGGCGACGCCCTGCTGCTGACCGTCCTGCTCAATCTGGCCGTGATCGTCTTCATCCACCTCGTCGCCATCCCGATCGCCATCTATTCGGCCACCCGCCGCAATTCCGTCGGCGCTCATCTGGTGACGTTCCTGGGCTATATCGGCCTGGCGACGCCCAGCTTCCTGCTCGCCCTCGCCCTGCTGTTCTATCTCAACCGTTGGTTCGGCATCTCGATCGGCGGCATGTTCGGGCCCGACTATACCGATGCACCCTGGTCGTTCGGCAAGCTCGGCTCCTTCCTCAGCCATATGATCGTGCCGGTGGTGGTGATCGGCCTCGCCGGCACCGCTGGCATGATAAGGCGGCTGCGTGCCAACCTGCTCGACGAGCTCGCCAAGCAATATACGGTCACGGCCAAGGCCAAGGGACTGCCGCCGGGCCGTGCCCTCCTGAAATACCCCTTCCGCATCGCACTCAATCCCTTCGTGGCCGATATCGGCAATCTCCTGCCCAGCATCGTCTCGGGCTCGGCCATCGTTTCGATCGTGCTGAGCCTGCCCACGATCGGCCCGATCCTGGTGCAGGCCCTGCGCATCCAGGACCAGTATCTGGCGGGTTTCATCCTGCTCTTCGTTGCCTTCCTCACGGTGGTCGGCATGTTCATCGCGGATCTCGCCCTCGCCGTGCTCGATCCGCGCATCCGTATCGGCACCGGCAAATAGGACTGTAATGACCGAGTTGCGATCGCCCCATTACGTCAATCCGGCTCCCTTCGACCCCTATGTCGCCAAGAAGATGACGGCCGAGGAGGAGCGCTTCTACCGCGCATCCTCCGCCACGCTGATCTGGTGGAAGTTCAGGCGTAACCGGCCGGCTTTGTTCGCCGGCATCTTCCTGGCGCTGGTCTATCTGTCGCTGCCTTTCGTGGAGGTCATTGCCCCCTATTCCCTGAACCAGCGCAACGCCGACTATCTCTATACGCCGCCGCAGAGCGTGCATCTGTTTCACGACGGGCAGTTCGTCGGCCCCTTCGTCTATCCCGTGAACTTCGCCATCCGCGACATCGAGAGCCCGCAATTCCCGGGCATCTACCAGGTCGACAAGACCAAGCCCCAGGCGCTGCGTTTCTTCTGCAGCGGCGAACGCTACAAGATGTGGGGCTTGTTTGAGGGCAATTTCCATCTGGTCTGCCCGCCCGAAAACGGCACCGCCTTCCTGCTCGGGACGGACCGGCTCGGCCGTGACATGCTCTCGCGCATCATCTATGGCGCCCGCATCTCCCTCACCGTGGGTCTGATCGGCATCGCGGTCTCCTTCACGATCGGCCTGACTCTGGGCGGACTTGCCGGCTATATCGGCGGCATCGTTGACGCCCTGGTGATGCGCCTGATCGAGGTGCTCCGCTCGCTGCCGGAACTGCCGCTCTGGCTCGCTCTGTCGGCCGCCCTGCCGGCCAATTGGAGCCCGGTGATCGTCTTTCTCGGCATCACCATCATTCTCGGCCTGCTCGACTGGCCAGGCCTGGCGCTGGCGGTGCGCTCGAAGGTGAAATCGCTGCGCAACGAGGATTTCGTGCATGCCGCCGAGATGATGGGAGCCTCGCGGGCCCGCATCATCGGCCGCCACCTCCTGCCCAATTTCATGAGCCACCTGATCGCCAGCGCCACCCTGTCGATCCCGGCGATGATCCTGGGCGAAACGGCGCTGTCCTTCCTCGGGCTCGGCCTGCGCCCACCCGTGGTGAGTTGGGGCGTCCTGCTCAACTCCGCCCAGAATCTCGGCGCCATCAACCTGTATCCCTGGCTGCTGATCCCGATGATCCCGGTGATGCTGGTCGTGCTCGCCTTCAACTTCTTCGGCGACGGCCTCAGGGATGCGGCCGATCCCTATCATTGAGGCGTGCGCATTACGGTGATGGTCGTTGGTATGCCGGTCTCCAGACCGGCATACCTTTCCCACCGCCCATTCATAGTTCCGGGGCCGTGGCCTGCACCCCCTCTCTGAAATTCGAATGGAACCGATGCCCAGGAAACTTTTCGGATCGGTGATCCTAATTGTTCCACCCAGACGGATGCGCTAGGGTTTGGATTATGGCCGCGATGAGAGCGGGATCCCATGGCTTTGCAGTCCAAGCTCTTTCGCGGCGATCCCAAGCTGGAAGCAGCCGCGCAACTCGATGCCGCGCATATCGTGCCCGGCTCCCACGGCTCGCATGTCGGCAAGATCCAGCAAGCCCTGACCGAACTCGACGGCGCCACGCTGGCCCGGGACGAGATCTATGGGCCGGCGACGGCGGCAGCCGTGCTGTCCTACAAGCAGAAGCGCAACATCATCAATCGCGCCTATCAGACGCAGGCCGATAATATCGTCGGTAAATTAACCATCGCGAGCCTGGACAGCGAAATGGCGGCAAAGGAAAACGGGCCGGCACCTGTCCCGCCGTCTCCTCCATTCCCCCCCGAGCCCCCCGAGCCTCCGCCGTATCCGAGGCTCAATTTCGCGATGACCGACCCTTCGATCTATGTGACCGTCCAAGGCTCGATCACGTCGGGAACGGCACCCTCGAGGAAAGCCATCGATCCTGGATCTTTTATCGGAACTGGCAAGACCCGGTGGATCGATCTGCCTGCCATCACCGCGAAAACAGCAACCCTCAAAGTGGAAAAAAAGGGGCAGATATTCTGGGTCGTCGCCTGCGTGCCCGATGGCACCATCGTTTCCCACAAGCTTCACATATTCTTCCATCCGACCCCGGTGCAGGTCTATCCCGACAAGCCAGGCGGAAAGCCCGTCGCCCACATCATCGCCGACGACCGGACCTATGACAGCTTGGGCCAGGACTGGAAGGATCTTGCGCAGAGATACCTCAACATAACGGCCCCGCAATTGGGAGCGGCAATAAAGGTGCCATTCCTGATTGTGCTGATGCGCAATGCGGCCGCGAACCATCCGACGGCGGCCAATGACGTCTTCGCGGATCGACCGCTGGATACGCTGTATGAAATCCTGACAGTGGTCCATGACAAGATGATCAATCCGGCCGCGGAGGCGCCGGCCCTTCCCTTGTCGATGGACCACGTGGAAATCGGTACGACCAGTTTCAGCTCCGGCATCGCCTACCATGCCAATTTCTTCAACCGGATCTGGGCTCACGGCAGCTATCTGGAGGCCATAGATCTCGACAGCACCTATATCGTGACCGGGCATAACGACATCTCGCCGCGCAAGGGCGGTCCGACGATCAAGAGGCATACGCAGAAGGAGGGCCTGCCGAGCACGCTCACCCAGGCGCATTTTCCGCCTTCTCGCTGGGATGGCAACGCCCCCAATGCGCCAAAGGGCGCCGACAAAATTCCCGTGCCCCCTTCGACCGGCCACGTTCATCATCTCATCATGGACTATACATTCCATGGCGCCATGACAAACAGCCGGCTCAAGCCATAATACCCATCCCGTAAATCATTACAGTAGTGCCGGGCTTTTGGTGCTGCCCGAAGAGCCAGCCTCATGCGGCCTCCCAGACCGGGAAGGGATCGCTGAGATGGCGATAGGCCTTCGGGTCGAAGCGGCTCCCGCCGGCAGGCTGCACAAGGCAATCGTCCAGGGCCTTGCGGATCGCGGCCTCGTCCAGGCTGGTGCCGATGAAGACCAGTTCCTGGCGCCGATCACCCCAGACGTCGTCCCAGTTGCGCTCGAGGATGCGCCACCAATCGGGGTGGTCGGGCCAGTGCCGCCGCGGGATGGCCGCCCACCAATGCCCCATCGCGCTCACGCGGGCGATGGCGCCGGCCAGCGAGAACTCGCCCACCCAGTCGGGCCGCGTCGCCAGCCAGAAATGACCCTTGGCCCGGATCAGCCCCGGCCAGGTCCTCTCGACGAAGGCGTTGAACTTGTCGGGATCGAAAGGCCGCCGCGCGCGATAGACGAAGCTGGCGATGCCATATTCCTCGGTCTCGGGCACGTGCTCGGCGAAGCCGTAGAGTTCCTTGTACCAGAGGGGATGGCGCTGCGCCTTCTCCTCGTCGAACAGGCCGGTATCGAGCACCGCCTCCAGCGCGACCTTGCCGAAATCGGTCTCGACGATGCGCGCATCGGCATTCAGGGCCTGCACGACCTTGCGCACCAGCGCGAGCCGCTCGGCCGGGACCTGAGAGGCCTTGTTGATCACCACGACATCGGCGAACTCGATCTGCTCGACCAGGAGATCGACGATGGTGCGCTCGTCCCCCGCACCCGCCGTCTCGCCCCGATCGCGCAGGAAGTCGTTGGAGCCGTAGTCGGCCAGCAGGTTCGCTGCGTCGACGACAGTGACCATGGTGTCGAGGCGCGCGACGTCCGACAGGCTCTCGCCCGCCTCGTCCCGAAAGGAAAAGGTGCTGGCGACCGGCAGCGGCTCGGCAATGCCGGTGCCCTCGATCAGGAGATAGTCGAAGCGGCCTTCCTCGCTCAGGCGGCGGACCTCGGAAAGCAGGTCGTCGCGCAAGGTGCAGCAGATGCAGCCATTGGTCATCTCCACCAGCTTCTCGTCGGTCCGCGACAGGCCGCTGCCGCCGTCGCGCACGAGATCGGCATCGATGTTGACCTCGCTCATGTCGTTGACGATCACCGCAACCCGCCGGCCCTCCCGGTTGTTGAGGATATGGTTCAGGAGAGTGGTCTTGCCAGCCCCCAGGAACCCCGACAGCACGGTCACCGGCAGCCTCTTGTCTTCGATCTCCATCATAACTCCATAGGTAATGTTATAACATAACATTACCTATGGCTCCTCCGCTTGGCAAGCCGCTTCGACCTCAAAAGCCATCGCGCTCGTTGCGGTGGCACTCGAACCGTGCAGGCGTGCAACGTCCGCTTGCCTTCCGCCCCGCCCTGGCGGATATGCAGGACATGCAGTCCCCGCTCGCCTCCGCCCTCCTCGCCCGCATCCAAGCACGACAGGCCGTGATCGGCATCATTGGCCTCGGCTATGTCGGCCTGCCGCTCGCCATCGCCATTGCCGGCGCCGGTTTCAAAGTGCTGGGTTTCGACATCGATCTCAGGCGCGTGGCGGCCCTCAACCAGGGCGACGGGCTGATCAAGCACATCTCCAACGCACCGATCCGGGAGGCCATCGCCAAGGGGCTGTTCGAGGCTACCGCGGACTTCACCCGGCTCGACGAGCCCGACGCCATCCTGATCTGCGTGCCGACGCCGCTGACGCGCCAGCGCGAGCCCGACATGTCCTATGTCGCCAACTCGACCGCCTCGATCGCGGCCAGGCTGCGGCGCGGCCAGCTGGTCATCCTGGAATCCTCGACCTGGCCCGGCACCACCGAGCAATTGATGAAGCCGATGCTGGAAGCTGATGGCCTCGTCTGCGGCCAGGATTTCTTCCTCGCCTTCTCGCCCGAGCGCGAGGATCCGGGCAATCCCGTCTACGGCACCCAGAACATTCCCAAGGTGGTCGGCGGCGACGGTGCCGATGCACTCGCCTTGGCCAAGGCCCTCTACGACGCCTTCGTGAGCGCCACCGTGCCGGTCTCCTCGCCGGCGGCGGCGGAGGCGGTCAAGCTCACCGAGAACATCTTCCGCTCGGTGAACATCGCCCTCGTCAACGAATTGAAGGTGATCTACGACGCCATGGGGCTCGACGTCTGGGAGATCATCGAGGCCGCCAAGACCAAGCCTTTCGGCTACATGCCCTTCTATCCCGGCCCGGGGCTCGGCGGACACTGCATCCCGATCGACCCCTTCTATCTGACCTGGAAGGCGCGGGAATTCGACATCGCCACGCGCTTCATCGAGCTCGCCGGCCAGATCAACACCGCCATGCCGCGCCATGTCGTCGACCGCCTCGCGGAAGCCCTCGACAAGCGCTTCAAGCGCGGCCTCAACGGCGCCCGCGTCCTGCTGATCGGCATCGCCTACAAGAAGAATGTCGACGACGTCAGGGAGAGCGCCTCCTTCAAGCTGATCGAGATCCTGGAAGAGCGCGGGGCACAGACCGATTTCCACGATCCCCATGCCCAGGTAATCCCCAAGACACGCGAGCATGCCGCCCTTGCCGGCCGCCGCTCGGTGGCGCTGACGGCCGAGACGCTCGCCGGCTACGATGCCGTGCTGGTCGCCACCGACCATGACGGCATCGACTATGCCCTGGTCGCCAGCGCGGCACGGCTGGTGGTCGACACCCGCAACGCCTGCGCCAAGGCCGGCGCCGACATGGCGAAGGTGGTCAAGGCGTAGATCCTGGAGCGCGGACTTCTCAGCGACATGCTGGCATGTCGCGATGTCCGCTCTTGGAAACACCGCGTTTGCTGAAAGGAAGAGCGGACTGGAAGTCCGCGCTCCCGGAAATCAATGCCCGATCATCCATTTATGCCGGGTCGAAGGCCCCTTCTTGCCGACCTTGCAGATTCCGCAGCCGCAGCCGGCCAGATGGGCCTTCTTCACCACCTTCGGCTCGGTGCCGCTCTTTTCCGAGCGGGCAAGCGCCCGGCGCAGCGTGCCGTTCATCAGGCTGAGCTGCGGGGAAGCGACGTCGCGCTGGCTGAGCTCGCTGCAGCCCGGGCAGGCGCAGGCCTTGGTTGCGTCCGCCATCGACACCCATTCGTCAAAGGGGCCGCAATCGTCGCAGACATAATTGTAGAGCGGCATGGCTGTCTCCCAGGACAAGACGCTTTGGCATCAGAACAGAAAATGCCGCGGGGCGTACCCCGCGGCCGGTTCACAGCTTGCCTTCCAGCAGCAGCAAGCCCGGGATCCAGCCGGTGATGATGCCGGAGGCTACGGTGGCCAGCCCCGTCACCTTGAGGATCGGGCGCTTGAGCGCCAGCAGCAGGAAATACATGAACCAGAGCACGGCCCAGATCGCCCAGTTCAAGCCGAGCCAGGTATCGGTGAGGCTCTGGGCCGAGGTCAGGCCCTGGACGGCGATGGGCACGACGGTGACGGCCACGAACAGGCTGAACCAGCCCAGGCCCCGGCCGTCGACCGTCACCACCCGGTTATAGGCGACCCACAGATAGGTGGTGGTGAACAACAGCGTCAGGGCGGCGGCCTTGATCGAGGCGGCATCGGCCTTGGTGCCGAAGGCCGACGACAGGGCGACGCACAAAGTGACGAAGCCGGAGACGACATTGATGACGACGATCTCCTTGTCGTCGATCCTGCCCATGAGCCACAGACCGTTCAGGAACAGGACGGCACCCACGTAAAGCAGCGCAAATCCGAGCAGCATGATCGCGTTTCCTCTCCACGCAACGCGTCGACCGGAGATGGCATTCCGGCCGAGACGCTGGTTTCATGATATGTGCGAGGCGATGATCAGCTGGTCCTGGCGACGTCGGCGCCCGACACCTTCTTGGTCGGCCCCGAGGCGTTCGGATTGATGTCGAAGTCGAAGATGGCCGTGGGAATGGCCAGCGTCGCGCAGACATTGGGAATGTCGACGATCCCGGCGATGCGCCCTTCCACCGGCGCCGTGCCCAGGATCGAATAGGCCTGTTCGCCGGAATAGCCGAACTTCTTGAGATATTCGATGGCGTTGAGGCAGGCGCGCCGATAGGCGACATGGGCGTCGAGATAATATTGCTCGCCCGTATGCTCGTCGACCGAGATGCCTTCGAAGATGAGGTAGTCGTCGAAATGCGGGTCGATCGGGCTCGGCTTGAAGATCGGGTTGATGATGCCGTATTTGGCCATGCCGCCCTTGATGACGTCGACGCTGATGTCGATCCAGCCGGCCATCTCGATGGCGCCGCAGAATGTGATCTCGCCATCGCCCTGGGAGAAGTGGATGTCGCCCATCGAGAGCCCGCCGCCCTTCACATAGACGGGGAAGTAGACCTTGGAGCCGCGTGACAGGTTCTTGATGTCGCAATTGCCGCCATGTTCGCGCGGCGGCACCGTGCGCCAGGCCTCGGCGGCCGCCCTGCGGGCGGCATCGCCCGACATCTGGCCCATCAGCGCCGTATCGCCGAAGGGAAGCGCGGCGAGCGGCGGCACGCGCTCGGGATCGGTCGCAACCAGTTCGGCCTCACGCCGATTGGCCTCGGCAAGCAGCTTGTGGTCGGGCAGGCAGCCGATCAGGCCAGGATGGATCAGGCCGGGATAGCGCACGCCCGGCACATGGCGCGAGGTGGTGTAGATGCCCTTGAAATCCCAGATCGATTTGGTGGCGTTGGGATAGTGCTCGGTGAGGAAGCCGCCGCCATTCTCCTTGGCAAACAGGCCGTTGAAGCCCCATTCGGAATCCGGCAGGGCGCCGATGTCGAGGATATCGACGACCAGGAGATCGCCGGGCTCGGCGCCCTCGACCCCGAAGGGACCGGAGAGATAGTGCACGCGGGTGAGGTTGACGTCGCGCACGTCGTTGGCACTGTTGTTGTTGCCGATCTGGCCGCCGGTCCAGTCATAGCATTCGACGCGGAAGACATCGCCGGGCTTGAAGGTCTCGACCATCGGAATGTCGGGATGCCAGCGATTATGGGTCTTGATCGCCTGGTCCTCGGGCGCCTTTTTCAGATCGACGGAGAATACGGTCTTGGGCATCGGTTCCTCCTCCTGGGGCCGGCCTGCGGGGAACTCCGGGCCGAACCGTCACGATGTTCTGTGCCGGCGCCGCAAGGGGCAGCCTGGCCGTTCGTGCAAGGGGAGCCTAGGCGGGCCCTGTAACCGCCATGAATCGTCCGACCACGATTTGTGTAATTTTTTGTAACCAGGAAGGCGAAGATGCGCCGCGGATCGACGATCCCTTCGCCATACCACCCGGTTTTCCAGCGGAATCGGCACGAAAGCCCCGATCGCGGCCTTGTGCGCCAGTCGTCATGGCCTTGTGCCCGTCTCGACCACAGGCGGCATTGCGACTATCCTGCCGCCATGCCAGCCACCGACGCCAAGTCTCGCGATACCAAGCCTCGCATTCTCGTGGTCGATGACGATCATCGGCTGTGCCGCTTTCTGGAGAAATTCCTGGCGAGCGAAGGCTTTGCCACTGCCAGCGCCAATGAGGGCCGGGCCATGCGCCGCGCCATGGCGGACGAGAGCTTCGACTTGGTCATCCTCGACCTGACCTTCCCCGCCGGGGAAGATGGCCTCAGCCTGGCGCGTACCCTGCGCAGCCAATACGACCTGCCGGTGATCATGCTGTCCGGCAAGAACAGCACCATCGACAAGGTGGTCTGCCTGGAACTCGGCGCGGACGACTACATCACCAAGCCCTTCGAGCCGCGCGAATTGCTGGCCCGGGTCCGCACCGTACTGCGCCGCTTCGCCCGGCGCATCAACCTGTCTGAAACGATGGAAGGTGCTTCCCCGGCCATCCGCTTCGCCGGCTGGCAGCTCGATCCCACGCGCTACGAACTCTCCTCGCCCGAGGGCGAGCGCGTGCGCCTGACCAGCCAGGAGTTCCAGATCCTGTCGGCCCTGGTCGAGCGGCGCGGGCGCATCCTCTCGCGCGACCAGATCCTCGACATCGTCGCCAATCGCAGTTGGACGCCCTATGACCGCAGCATCGACGTGCTGATCGGCAAGATCCGCCGCAAGCTGCGCGACGATGTGCGCGACGCCCAATACATCAAGACCATCCGCGGCGTCGGCTACATGTTCGCGGCCGACGCGCGGGGCGAGTAGCCCCCTCATCAGGCTGCCGTCAGCCTTGCTCGGGGCAGATAGAGGTTGATCGTGGTGCCCTCGCCCGGCGTGCTGACGATGCCGAGGCGCCCGCCGGCCTGGCGCACGAAGGCGTCGACCATGGCGAGGCCGAGGCCGTTGCCCTCCCCGGAAGGCTTGGTGCTGAACAAGGGTTCGAGGGCCCGGCGCCGAACGGCAAGCGGCATGCCCTTGCCGGTATCGGTCACCGAGAGCAGCACATAGGCGCCCGGCAGCAGGCCCGACGCCACGCGGGCATCTTCGGCCGTCACCATCAGATTGCGGGCGGCAAAGACCAGGCGCCCGCCTTCGGGCATGGCGTCGCGCGCATTGAGGGCGAGATTGAGCAGGCTCGATTCGAGCTGGCCGGTCGGGATCTCGACCGGATGGAGATCCGGTGCGACGTCGAGGACAACAGCGACCTTGTCGCCGAGCGTGCGGACGAGGACGCGCATCAGGGGCGGCAGTTCCCTGCCGAGATCGACGATTACCGTCTCGTCCATGCGCCTCGCCCCGAAGCTAAGCAGGCGCGAGGCGAGCTCAGAGCCGGACCTGGTGGCATCGAGGGCGTCGACGACGAGTTCACATAGGTCCGGCTGGCCCTCGAGCCGCTCCTGTAGCCAGCGCAGGTTGGAATAGAGTACGGCCAGGATGTTGTTGAAGTCATGGGCGATGCCGCTGGCGAGCTGCCCCATCGCCTCCAGGCGCTGGGTCTGGCGGAGGCGCTCGGCGATCCGGCTCTTCTCCTCCACCAGGCGGATGCGCTCGAAGCAGCGATCGAGCAGGGCCAGCAATTCCTCGGTGTAGAAGGGCTTGGACAGGTAGTCATAGGCCCCTGCCTTGAGGGCCTCCACCGCCGTCTCGATCGACGCATAGGCCGTGACCATCACGCAGACGAGATCGGGATTGCGCTGGCGCAGGGCGCGGACGAGATCGACACCGTCGCTGAGGCCGAGGCGGACGTCGACCAGCGCCACGGCGATACGCTCACGGCCGAGCATGTCGAGGGCGGCCGCCGGGTCATGGGCGATCGGGGTGTGATAGCCTTCCAGGCTCAGCAGGCCGGCGAGGCTGGAGGCGAAATCGACGTCGTCGTCGACGATCAGCACGCAGCGCGTACCGGCCTCTTCGCCCGCGGTGACCTCGGATGCGCCGATGATGTCTGCCGGCAGCTCGCTGTCCTCGTCCTTCATGGCCGGACCGCCGGAACACAGGGCAGGACCAGCGATATCAGCGTGCCCTCGCCGGCTTCGCTCTCGACCCTGACTTCGCCGCCATGCTGTTCGAGGATGCGCTTGACCAGCGGCATGCCGAGCCCGACGCCGAAGGCCTTGGTGCTGAACAGGGGCTCGAAGATGCGGGCAGCCACCTCCGGGGACATGCCGCTGCCCTTGTCGGCAATGGCGAGCACCATCCGCTCCCCTTCCTGGCGCGTGGAAATGGTGATGGCGCCCTCGTCCTGTGCCCGGCCCTCGCAGGCCTGCACCGCATTGACGAGCACATTGGAAAAAGCCTGGCGCAGCCGCTCGGCATCCGCCGGCACGGCACAGCCGGCTTCGAGCCGGAGCGTGATCAGGGCGCGGGTCGCCGCGTCCTGCTCGCCGGCCTGCTGACGGACCCAGGCATCGATGGCGACGGGCGCGAGCACCAGAGGGCGCTTGCGCGAGAAATCGAGCAGGTCCTCGATGATGCGTACGCAGCGCCAGGCGTTGCGCTGCAGGCGCTGCAGCTCTCCCATCACCGGCTCGCCGGCGTCGCGCAGCGAACGCCTGAGCACATCCGCCGAGGTCACCAGCGTGCCGAGCGGGTTGCGCAATTCATGGCTGACCGTGGCCGTCATCTGGCCGATCGCGGCCAGGCGTTCATTGCTCGCCAGCTCCTGCTGGGCCTGGTGCAGGCGTTCCAGGGAGGCGACCAGGTCGCGCTCGGCAAGCTCGCGGCTTTCATGCGAGAGCACGATCCACCAGGCGCCGATGCCGAGCAGCGGCAGGAGGGCCAGGAAGACCCTGAGCAGCAGGGCGCCACTGTCGAGATGCGGCTCCTCGGCCCCGGGTTCGATCAGGCGGTAGGTGAGCAGGAACACCGCGGCGGTGACGATGGTGAGCGCAAATCCGACGCCCCCGACCTTGAGCAGCCGCTGGCCCATATGCGGGGCGATCTTGCCGATCAGCGTGCGCCCGAAATAGCGCGAGCGCTGATCCTCCAGCACGCCGCCGGGCGACTTGCAGACATCGTGGCAATGCGAATCGAGGCTGCAGCACAGCGAGCAGATCGGCCGGTCATAGAAGGTGCAATGCACCATGTCGGGGCGCTCATAGTCGAGGCCGCAGATTTCGCAGGTGATGATCGCCTGCCGGCGGGCGGTTCTTTCTTCCTGGGGGCGTGCGAGATAATAGCGCCCGCCGGTCGCCACACCGATCGCAACCGCGCTGACGAGCGCCGTAAAGAAGGCGATCGGCGCGGCATAGGCCTCCGCCAAGGCACCGAAACTGCCGACGAAACAGAGCACGGCGACGACGGAAGCGAGCGCCATCGAGCCGCAGCCGACCGGATTGAAATTGTGAAGATAGGCCCGCTTGAACTCGGTGAAGGGCGGGCTGATCTTGAGCGGCTTGAGAATGGCGAGATCGGCGAAGATCGAGCCGATCCAGGCCGAGGCGATGATGGAATAGACGGCCAGCACCAGCGCCAGGGTCTGGAAGATGCCGAGCAGCATCAAGAGCAACGAGATCAGGATGTTGAAGATCAGCCAGACCACCCGGCCCGGATGGTAGTGGGTGACGCGCGAGAAGAAGTTCGACCAGGCGAGCGAACCGGCATAGGCGTTGGTGACGTTGATCTTGACCTGCGAGATCAGCACGAACACCACGGCGGCGGCCAGCACCACGGCCGTATCGGCGCTCACATACTCATAGGCCTTGATATACATATGCACCGGCTCGAGCGCCGTCGCCTGCGGCAGGCCCGAACTGACCACCAGCACCGCCAGGAAGCTGCCGCACAGGATCTTGAACCCGCCGACCACGATCCAGCCCGGCCCCGCCGCGATCACCGCCGTCCACCAGCGCCAGCGGTTTTCCTCGGTCTTGTCCGGCAGGAAGCGCAGGAAGTCGACCTGCTCGCCGATCTGGATCGACAGGGCGCCGAGCACGCCGATCGCCGAACCGAAGGCGAGGAGGTTGAACTCCCCGCCCCCCGTCGCACTGCCGGCGAAGGCGACCCATTCGCCGAGCGTGCCGGGATGGTCGATGGCGATATAGACGAAGGGGAGCAGATGCAGGCCGATCCAGACCGGCTGGGTCAGCATCTGCAGCTTGGAGATCATGGTGACGCCCATGAAGGTGATCGGGATGATCACCAGCGAGGAGATGATGTAGCCGAGCACCAGCGGCACATTGGCGAAGAGCTTGAGCGCCTGCGCCATGATCGCCCCTTCCAGGGCGAAGAAGATGAAGGTGAAGGTGGCATAGATCAGCGAGGTGATGGTCGAGCCGATATAGCCGAAGCCGGCCCCGCGGGTGAGCAGGTCCATGTCGATGTTGTAGCGGCTCGAATAATAGGCGATCGGCGTCGAGGTCACGAACACGAACAGGCAGGTGACCAGGATGGCCGGGAAGGCATTGGCGAAACCATAGCTCAGCGTGATGGTGCCGCCGATCGCCTCCAGTGCCAGGAAGGAGATGCCGCCAAGCGCCGTATTGGCGATGACAAAGGGGGACCAGCGCCGGAAGGATCTGGCTGCATAGCGCAGCGAATAATCTTCCAGGGTCTCGTTGGCGATCCAGGAATGGTAGGACCGCAAGGCGGGCAGGCGCGGAATGTCCACTAGCCACCCCGCCCGCAAAGGCGCATGCGCCTCAGGCCGACCGTATCAGACATGCCTCTCCCCTCCCGGCCCGGGCACCGCTTTCATGCGGCGGTGAGCTCGATACGGTCCGCGATCCCGGTGTTACCGGATTGAAGCGGCCGAATCTCCTTCGCTCCGACAGTATCATCCCTCGGCGTCGGTATTGTGATCCGCCCCCGCCGATACCGCAAGGCGGCGCCCGCCATTTCCGGAAGCGCGGATGAAGGCGTTCATAGGCGCTGACTTGAGGGGTTGGGCAAGATGAGGCGGTTGGAGATGAAACTCGACATATGAGCCCCCTCGCCTCAAGTTAACGCCTACGGATGACGTCCGCCCTGCTGGAAACCCAATCTTGGATCTTGACGAAACGTCTCGCGCCTTCTATAAATGAGTATGTACTCACTCAAATGAAGTCGAACCGTGGCACGCCCCCTCAGCGAAGCGAAGCGCCAGGCGATCCTGGCATCCGCCACCCGGTTGGTGGCGGCCATGGGGATCGGCGCGCCGACGGCGAAGATCGCCCAAGGTGCGGAGATCGCCGAGGGCACGCTGTTCAAATATTTCGCCAACAAGGACGAGCTGCTCAACCAGCTCTACCTGACCCTCAAGACCGAGCTCGGCGGAGCCATCATGCAAGGCTTCGTTTCGAATGCCAGCATCAGGGAGCGTGCCTGGCACATCTGGAGCCATTGGATCGACTGGGGCGCGAAATATCCGGTGAAGCGCAAGGCCATGCGCCAACTCGGCGTATCCGAGCGCATCACCCCGGCCAGCAGGCAGGCCGGCAGTGCGGCCTTTCGCGACGTCAGTGCCGCTTTCGAACAGGCCCATGCGCTTGGCCCGCTCAAGGACCAGCCCATGGCGTTCCTGAGTGCCTCCTTCGAGGCGCTCGCGGAGACCACGCTGGAATTCACGGCGCGTGATCCGGAAAGGCGCGAAGCCTACAAGCAGGCCGGCTTCCAGATCTTCTGGGGCGGCCTGGGCAGCTAGGACGCCCTTAGTCGCCGAACTCTTTTACACGTTAAATGAGTGAGTGCACACTCTTTATTCACCGAAACGGGAAGTGAACCATGTCTAAGATCTGGCTGATCACGGGTGCCGGCCGCGGGCTGGGGCGTTCGATCCTCGAAGCGGCGCTGGCCGCCGGCAACAAGGTGGTGGCGACGGCGCGCGATCCGGAGCGCCTTGCCGACCTCAAACAGCTTTATGGCGACAGGCTGCTCAATCCGGCGCTCGACGTCACCAATCCGGCCATGGCCCGCCGCGCCGTCGACGTTGCCGTCGCGGCCTATGGCCACCTCGACGTCCTCGTCAACAATGCCGGCTTCGGCCATCTGACACCCTTCGAACAGACCGAGGAGGAGGATTTCCGCTCCCAAATCGAGACCAATTTCTTCGGTGTGGTCAATTTGATACGGGCGGCCCTGCCGGTGATGCGCAGCCAGCGATCCGGCCACATCATCAACATCTCCTCCGTCGGCGGACGCGTCGCCACCCCCGGTCTCAGCGCCTATCAGGCGGCCAAATGGGCGGTGGGCGGTTTCACCGAGGTGCTGGCCCAGGAGGTCGCACCCTTCGGCGTCAAGGTCATCGCCCTGGAACCCGGCGGCATGCGCACGGATTGGGGCTACACGGCCCGCGACGCTGCCAGCGACATCCTGCCCGACTACGAGCCCAGCGTCGGTGCGGTCCTCAAGCGCATGAAGGCTTATGTCGGCAACGAGGTCGGCGATCCCGAGAAAATCGCTCGGCTCGTCGTCGATATCTCCACTCGAGAAACATTGCCGGCTCACCTGCTTCTCGGCAGTGACGCGCTCCACGTCTACCGCCAGGCGGAGGCGGCCCGGCAGAAGGCCGCTGCCGACTGGGCCGAGGTCAGCGCCTCCACCGATTTCGACGGCGCCGAACTTCCGGCACTGCTGAGGGCCTGACACCATGAGCGCAACCAGCGCGACCTGGACTATCCGTGACATGCCGCCCCAGAAGGGGCGGCGCGTCCTGATCACCGGCGCGACCGGCGGCCTCGGCTACGAGACCGCCCTGGCCTTGGCGCAGGCGGGCGCCGATGTGCTGCTGACCGGGCGCAATCCGGCCAAGGGGCAGCAGGCGCTCGCGCGCATCCGCGCTTATTGTCCCGCTGCCACCATCCGCTATGCCGATCTCGACCTGGCGGATCTCGGCGCCGTCACGGCCTTTGCCGATTGCCTGGGCAACGAACAGGAGGGGCTGGATCTCCTCGTCAACAATGCCGGGGTGATGACACCACCCGTCCGGCACGAGACCCGGGACGGCTTCGAATTGCAGTTCGGCACCAACTATCTCGGCCATTTTGCCCTCACCGGCCGATTGCTGCCCCTGCTGCGCCGGGGCAAGGCCCCACGTATCGTCAATCTCAGCAGCGGGGCCCACCGGCTGCTGGCCGATATCCATTTCGACGACCTGCAATGGCGCACCAGCTACAAGCCCTGGCGGGCCTATGCCCAGTCCAAGCTCGCCATGATCCTCTTCGCCTTCGAACTGCAGCGGCGCAGCAACGCCTTCGGCTGGGGCCTGCTCAGCAATGCCGCCCATCCCGGCTATGCCGTCACGGATCTGCAGACCAGCGGTCCGCGCCTCGGCCGCAGCCGCCCTCACCCAATGGCCTGGCTGACCCGGCTGATGCAGCCTTTGATGTCCCAATCCGCCGCCAAGGGGGCACTACCGACCTTGTTCGCGGCGACAGCACCCGAGGCCAGGCCGTCAGGCTATTACGGCCCGCAAGACATGTTCGAACTCAAGGGGCCGGTCGGGGATGCCAGGGTCGGCGACAAGGCCCGGGATCCAGCCCTCGCAGCCCGACTCTGGACCATCTCCGAGAAACTGACAGGTGTGATATGGCCGAACCATCAGCCGAGCTTCGTTTGACCGATCCCGGCACGTCCTGTGCCGATTTTTCCCGCTTCTTCCGAGCCTGGGTGAGCAACCCGCTGCGCGTGGCCGCAGTGGCGCCCTCCAGCGACGCGCTTGCCCGGGTGATGACCCGCGAGATTTCCCCGGCGCTCGGCCCCGTGCTGGAACTCGGGCCCGGCACCGGCGTGTTCACCCGCGCTCTGCTGGCACGCGGGGTCGCCGAAAGCGACCTCACTTTGATCGAGTTCGGTGCCGATTTCGCCCGCATGCTGGAGCGCCGCTTCCCGCGCGCCCGAGTCCTGTCGATGGACGCCGCCCATCTCGCCCGGCATGCGCTCTATCAGGGCAGTCCCGTCGGCGCCGTGGTCAGCGGCCTGCCCCTGCTGTCGATGCCGCCCGACAAGGTGGCGGATATCGTGGCCGGCGCCTTCCATTATCTGCGCCCGGACGGCGCCTTCTACCAGTTCACCTACGGCCCGCGCTGTCCCGTTCCGCGTGCCGTCCTCTCCGATCTCGGCCTTGAAGCCAAGCGCATCGGCGGTGTGCTCTGGAACCTGCCGCCGGCCGCCGTCTATCGGGTCACCCGAAGCGACGGGAAAGCCTGAGGACCGGCAAACCTCAGGCGACAGCCGGCTGACTGCCCGGGCTCACTTGTGAGCCCGGGATCACCACGGTCTGCATCCCGTCGGCGAAGCGGATGCCGGCGGCCTGCAGGGCGGCCTCGATGCGCTTATAGGCTTCGGCCCTGACGTCGAACTGCTTGCCCGGTGCGGTCTGGAACTTGCAGCGGAAGATCTTGATGCCGGGATCGATGCGATAGAGCTTGGCTTTCAACGGCTCGCGGATCATCGGGCCGATATCGGGATCGGCCTGCATGCCCTCGCCCACCTTCTTGATGATCTTGCGGACCTGTTCGGAATCCACGCTCACCGGCAGCGGCAGGTTGAACTTCTCGATCACCCAGTCGCGCGAATTGTTGCGCACGGTGCCGAGCGATCCATAGGGCACGAAATGCAGGGGTCCGTTGTGGTGGCGCAGCGCCACGGTGCGCAGGGTGATGCGCTCGACCGTACCCTTGGTGCTCGAACCGCTCTCGATATATTCGCCGATGCGGAAGACGTCCTCGACCAAGTAGAAGATGCCGGCGATGATGTCGCGCACCAGGGCCTGGGCACCGAAGCCGACGGCGAGCCCGAGCACGCCCGCGCCGGCCAGCAGCGGCGTGATCTCGATGCCGAGGGTCCAGAGGGCGGAGAGCACCAGCAGTACCAACAGCACGATGGCGCTGGTCATGCGTAGCAGCGGCAGCAGGGTGCGCAGGCGCGCATTGGGCCCGGGCTCAGCATGGGGATCGAAGGGCCCGATGCTGCGCAGGCGCCGGTCGATCAGTTCGCGGATGGCGACCCAGCCGACATTGATGACGAGCGCCAGGCCGGCGACACCGAGCAGGTGCAGGACGAAACGCATCAGCGGGCTGTCGCCTCCCGCCATGTTGCGCATCGGCGCGTCGAGGGCGATGAGGGCGGCGGCGATGCCGGTGAGCACCACGCCATAGCGCGACAGCGACAATACGATGTTGGGAATGAGGCCGGCGCCGATGGTGCTGCCGTCGGGCGTGACCTCCTCGGGCCAGAAGAAGAACACCCAGCGCCTGAGCCGCGTCTGCACCGTCGCGACGATGGCCAGGATCGCCAGCAGCGTCGCGAGCGTCGAGCCGGCCGCCAGCCAGACGCCGTAAATGCCAAGGATCAGCGCGGCGGCGAGGAAGCCATAGGGAAAGCGAGGCAGCAGCCGGCCGCTGGCGCTGGCCGTGGCGCGGCCCCGTCTCAGACCGATCAGGACACCGGCCAGCACGATCAGTGTGATGAGCGTGGCCGAGATCACCCGCACCGCCGAAGCCGCATGCGGGGCGCCGGCGACATATTCCAGGAGTTCGGGCAGGAGGTGGCTGAGGGCGAGCAGGAAGACCATGCCGACAAGGGCGGCCACGAAGCGCTGGGCATGGGCGGGATCGATGTCGCCGAGCCGCAATTGCGGATGGCCGGGTGCGGCGATGATATCAGCCATGAGCCAGGCCAGGCGCACGAACACGATGAGCAGGATCGAGGCGATCACGAAGCCGTCGAAGCCGGACGGCCAGTCGAAATAGGCGGCGGCGCCGACAATGGCCACCACGAACAACACGAGGCCGAAGGCGCGCAGGCCGAGGCGCCGCATGGCGAGGCTGAATGCCGCGCGGCGGCTCGTGACGGCGGTAGCCTCCAACGCGATCACCGCCGGCGTGGCATAGGTCCAATAGAGCCATTCTGCCCCCGCCCCGACGATGAGCAGGATGAGGCCATAGGTCAGCGTGACGATGCCGTTGCCCGTCGGCATTGCGGTGGAGACGTCCGAGGCAAGGCGGGCGAACTCACCGGGCGCCAGGGTGAGACTGTCGGCAATGCCGGCGAGGCGATGCTTGGCGGCCTGCAGCAGGCTGGCCACGAAGGCCGAAAGCTGCCCCTGCTGGACCGCTTGGTCCTGGATCAGTGCGGCGGCGGCAAGCGTTTCCGCCTGCGCCCGCTGTAGGACCAAGCCGGCGGCCGAAGCGCCTGCCAGGATGGAAAGGACGCTGCGTGTGCTCATGGCGCGGCCTGCGACGGGATGGGCTGTGGTATCACCCCGCCGGCCGAAGCTGCCGTCCAGCCTGCAGGGTCACGCGCCGCGGTGACGTCGGCATAGGCCGGACGCAGGCGGCTGATCGAAACGCTCTCGCCCAACAATCGGGCCTGGCAGGCGAGGCGCTGGCCGGCACCGGCGTGAATGCGCGCGAGCGTCGCCCGTTCGTCGACACCGATCGGCGACAGGTTGGCCGCGCCTTCGTCGACGGCGACCACACAGGTCCCGCACCGGCCCCGGCCGCCGCAGACATGGGCATGGGGAACGCCGCTGGCCAGGCTGACCTCCAGCAGGGAAAGGCCGGGCCGTCCCTGGCCGAGGAGATCACCGTCATAATGCACGCTGACCACTCGCTGCCGGTTCCCCAGCACACGGCTCAGCATCACGCCGCAAGCCAGCAGCACCAGACCGGCATAAGCCAGCAGGGTAGCGTCGCGGATGGCGCCGATCTCGGCCTGCGCCGCGCTGAAACGCCCCATGCTCGCGGCGATCGCCGCCTGCCATTCGGGCTCGGCGGCGAGCCTGGCCATGGCCTCCTTGCCGCCCTGCACGAAACCGAGCAGGGCGGCGACCGGCAGGATGAAGAACAGCGGCGTCAGGATCAGGCCGAGGCGCCGCCAGGCCGGCTTAAGCACCAGCCAGGTATAGAGCCCCACCGCGCCATGCACCCAGACCACCACCACGGCAAGCACCTGCAAGAGGGCATTGGCCGGAGCGAAGTGCCAATAGGCCGCCAGCACCAGGCCGAAATCGGGCTTGAAGTCGGCATCGATCAGGCTGAACACCTGTGCGAACAGGATGTGGTTGATCAAGAGGGGCGTCGCGAGCAGGCCCAGCCCGATCTGCACCCAGTCCGTGCGCGACAAGGCCAGGCTCCGCCGCCTGGCAATCGCCATGAGGCCGAGGACGCCATGCACCAGGGCCGCGGCCGACAGCAGCGCCAGGCCCGGCATGGTGCGCCAGGGCAGTTGCAGAAACGGCTTGGCCTGTTCCATGGCCTCGATGGAAATCAGGCCGAGCGCCGCGTTGACGAGGTGCATCGTCACGAAGACGAGCAGGACCAGCCCGGCGATCAGCCGCAACCGACGCTGCAGCGAGCGCATGTGCTGGGAAAAGGGAAGCGCCGACAAGGGACCCGCCTGCCGCTTGAGTTCATTGCCGCCATCATCCTACGAAATCCGTAAGATTCAATGATCCCTATCGAAGACCGGGACGCTCCTGTCCCCCAGCCATTTTCAGGTGGTGCAGCGATAGAGAAAATAGCGCCCGGACGGCACGCCGGCCGGCAGGTCGAGGTGCTGGAGCGTGGCATGCCGCAAGGGAAGGCCGCTGGCGACGATGCCGCCGGGCTGCAGCAGATCGGCCGCCAACGGTGGCAACCAGCGCATCGTCTCGGCGTCGACCTCGGCGTAGTTGGTCTCGATGTCGGCATGCACCAGTGCGGCGCCGATGCCGGTGAAACGGGCGGCAGTTTCGAGGATTTCGCCGAGCACCAGGTCTTCCTCAGGCGGCACCGAACTCTTATGGGCGCCCAGGACCCTGTCGAAGGCGACGATGCGCCGGCCGGGCAGTCTTTCCCGCAGATGGTCAAAGGTCCGCCCATTGCCGAGCCCGAGTTCGAGCACCGGACCGGGCAGGCCGGCGATGAGGCCGCAGACATGATCGAGCACGTCGCGCTGGGCGCAGACCCGGCGGATGAAGCTGTCGAGCCGGCTCACGAAAATTCATCCGCAGTTACGACGATGCGTAAATCCGGCGCGACGCTCGGGCCCCCTTCGCCCCGCTTGCGGGGAGAAGGTAAGGATGAGGGGCAGCACAACCGTTCAAAATGATAGCGTGTCACAGCCCCTCACCTCTATCCTCTCCCCGCAAGCGGGGCGAGGGGACTCCTGCGTCGAGTTGCACTGGCCCCCGATCATCTCGCCCAACCCTCGCCCCTGCGGCCATGGGGAGCGATCCGGCCAGCACGCCATCGAACTTGCCGGCCAGCACGGCAATACCCGCTTCGAAGGAAAAAGCTTCGCGCACGCGCCGATAGGCCCCCTCGCCCAGGCACTGGCGCAAGGCCGGATCCGTGGCGAGGGTCCACAGCCCCCCGGCGAGGGCCTGCGGATCGTTCGGCGGCACCAGCAGCCCTTCCTCGCCTTCGCGCACGAATTCCGGCACGCCGGCAAAACGCGTGGAAAGGATGGGCAGGGCCTGCGTCGACGCTTCCATGATCACGTTGGGCAGCCCGTCGCGGTCGCCGCTTTCGCCTTCCTTGCAAGGCAGCACGAACAGATCGGCGGCGCGCAGGGCCTCGATCACCTCGCCTTGCGCCAGCGCCCCTCGCCAGATGATGCGATCGGCCAGGCCCAGTCGCTCGGCCTGGGCCTGCAGCGCCTTGCGCAATTCGCCGCCGCCGATATGGGTGAGGCGCCAATGCAGGCTCGGAGGCAGCTGCGCCAATGCCGTGAGCAGGTCGTCGAAGCCTTTCTTGGCGACGGCGCGTCCCACGGTGACGAATTCGACCGGCGCTTCGGCGCTGCTGCCGTCGCGCCACGGCCGTTCGGCCGGCGGCACAGGAAAACGGCCGAGATCGAGGCCGTGATAGACGAGGCTGACCCGATCTGGATCATCCGCCGGCGCGAGGCGCTGCAAGGCCTCGACCCCGCCGCGCGTGCAGGTGACCCCCCATTGGCTGTCGGCGATCTTTTCGCGCTTCTCCCAATCGGTGGTGGTCCAGATGTCCTTGGCGTGCGCGGAGAAAGAGAAGGTCCGCCCGGTCAGCAGGGCGGCATAGCGCGCCACCGAGGCCGGCGTGTGCAGGAAATGCACATGGAGATGACGGATGGCCGGATCGAGCTCACGCGCCATCACCAGGGCCTGGCCGAGGCGGCGGCCGCGGCTGGCGCTGAAATCGCGACGAAGATCGCGCAGGAACAATCCCATCAGCTTGAACAGCCCAGGGCGCTTGAGGGCACTGAGCGCCCCTGCCAGCACCCGCAGCGGCGCCTGATGCAGATATTCGGGCAGATAGACCGGCCGAGCCTTGATCTGCCGGTTCAGCATGTGCACCGCCCCGTCCGTCGGCTGGCGCAGCGACCAGATCTCGAAGGCAAAGCCTGCCTGCTCCAGCGCCAGGATCTCCTGGGCGATGAAGGTCTCGGACAGGCGGGGATAGCCCTTGACGACGATGGCAATGGGAGAGCGGCTGGAAGACATCAAGATCCGGTCGGAGAGAAACGTGTTGGTCATCGCTCGCGTCGACAGGAACCTCCGGGTGCACGGGCATCCTGCCCGTTCTTCCCATCCTGCCAATGCAGCGTATCCAGGAACGGGCAGGATGCCCGTGCACCCGGAAAGGGTCAGGTTCCGGCCACGCGGCCGAGCGGGACGGCGTTCAGCCTGGCCTCGAACCAGGGCGTCGCCAATTGCTCGATACGGTCGAGGCCCTCGAGCAGGTGCGGCAGGAAGGCCTTGGACGGCAAGGACTGGCTGGGCAGGTTGCGGATGGCCTGCGCCATCTCCAGCGGATCGCGGCGAGCGCCCGGATTGAGGTTGTTGCCATCGAGCATCGAGACCAGCCCGAGGCGGGTCGCATGCTCGGCCCGAATCGTCTGCTCGCGGCGGGGCGTGGTACGCGGCACGATCAGCGCCCGTTTGTCGAGCGAGAGAATCTCGCAGAAGGTGTTGTAGCCGCCCATCGAGACGATGCCCTGGGCCTTGACCATCAGATGCTCGATCTTGGCGTCGAAGGTGATGGCGTCGACATTGGGCAGGCGGGCGATGCGCTCCATGAAGGGGCCACGGCGATCTCGGGCGACGAAAGGCCCGAATACCAGCAGTGCGGGAGTCGGGATGCCGGGATCTCGCTCATAGGCGGAGAGCACCCAGTCGACCAGCTCATGCCCGTCGCCGCCACCGCCGGTGGTGACCAGCACGAAGGGTCCCTTGGTCAGCTTGGGATAGCGGATCAATTGCGGTTGGGGCGGCAATTCGCGGCGCAGGAAGCCGGTATAGACGATGCGCCGGCGGACATGGTCGGGCAGGTCGAGTCCGGCCAGCGGCTCGTAGATCTCGCGCAGGCCATAGACCCAGATGTCGTCATAATAGCGCACGAGGGCGTCGACGGCGCCCTTGCGCTCCCACTCCGGCGCCAGCACCGAGGGTTCGTCCATCACGTCGCGCACGCCGAGCACGATGCGGGCGCCGGCCCGGTGCAGTTCCTCGAGCGCCGGCAGCAGTTCGCCACGAAAGCCCGTCGGCTCCTTGTCGACGATCACCAGGTCCGGCTTCAACGCGCGGGCCGTCTGCAGGATGATGCCCTCGCGCATCGCCACCGCCTCGTCGAGCGACAGGTTGAGGCTGAGGGTGGTGTAGTTGCCGTCGGCATGTTTGACCACGCCGGGCACGCGCACATAATCGACCCCGTCGCCGAACTCGAAGCTGCCGATCACCGGCGAACCGGAGATGATGACGATCGAGGCGTCCGGGTGGCGTTCGACCAGGCGATTGGCGATGGCGCGCGAGCGCCGGAGATGGCCGAGGCCGAACGTATCGTGGCTGTAGATCATCACGCGCGGGCCGCCGGAGCCGCGTTGCGCGCGGCGGGACGGTCCCGGCCCGGGCTGATGCAACATGACGACTAGCCCCCCGAGCTTTTGCTGGATGCTTTACGCATTAAGACCTGATTCTCGCCTGATCGGTTTGCCGGATCTCGACACAAATGAAGCGGGGCGGCGCAGCGCCGATACCCGCTGTGGTTTCATCATAAACATACCGCGTCGCAGCGACAACGGGCAGATAGCTGCTTTCCCAGCCTGCCCGGAGGGGAGGCGATGCCCGAGCACCCCTGCCGTATCGCCGCGCCGATACGGACGCAACCCACAATTTAGTCACGGATTCATAACAAGCTTTTGTCAGTTCCAAGCAGTCGCTGCGTTGACGGACGGCTTGCAAGCTCTTAACTCCACGACACTGGAAACAGGTGTCACCCGTTGGACCCTAGCCTTTTTCGATATGTCTGGCGGCATTCGCGAGGCGAGCAGATCTTCCTGCTGCTGGTGATTCTTGCGTCCTTGCCCTTCTATTGGATCTCGCTGGAAGTCCCCAAGCACATCGTCAACCAGGCGATCCAGGGCGGCGCCTTCGAGGGTGGCAAGCAGACCGCGCGCCTGTTCGAGATGTCGCTTTCCCTGCCTGATTTCCTCGGCGGCACCACCTGGCGGATCTTCGACGGCATCGAGCTCACGCGGGTGCCGTTCCTGTTCGCCCTCAGCCTGTGGTTCCTGGTGCTGGTGCTGATCAATGGCGCCTTCAAATATGTCATCAACATCCGCAAGGGCATCTTGGGCGAGCGCATGCTGCGGCGCCTGCGCTTCGATCTCTTCTCGATCCTGATGCGTTTCCGGCCCGAGGACATCGCTCCTTTGAAGCCGGCCGAGGTGGCCGGGATGATCAAGGACGAAGTCGATCCGATCGGCGGCTTCATCGGCGATGCCTTCATCCAGCCGATCTTCCTGATCACGCAGGCCGGCACTGCTTTGCTCTTCATCATGATGCAGAGCCCGAGCCTCGGCCTGGCCGCCCTCGTCGTCGTGCTGGCGCAGGCGATCATCATCCCGATCCTGCGGCGTGAGCAGATCCGCCTCGGCCGCGAGCGCCAATTGGCGTCACGCCAGCTCGCCGGGCGCATTGGCGAGGCGATCGAGACGGCACCCGCCCTGCATACGTTCGGCGCCACGCGCTACGTCGAGGCCGAAATCGGCGACAGGCTCGGCGGCCTCTACAGGATCCGTGCCGACCTGTTCCGCCGCAAATTCGCGGTCAAGTTCCTCAACAACCTCCTGGCCCAGCTCACGCCCTTCATCTTTTATGCAGCGGGCGGCTATTTCGCCTTGATCGGCACCGTGAGCATCGGCTCCCTCGTCGCCGTGATCAATGCCTACAAGGATCTTCCTGCGCCCATCAACGACCTCATCACCTGGGACCAGCAGCGCCAGGACGTGCAGGTCAAATATGAGCAGGTCTCGGCACAGTTCTCACCGGAGCGGCTGCTACCGCCGGCCAACGGCAAGGCCGCGGCGATCCCTCCCGCCGACACGCCCATCCAGCTCACATCGGTGAGCGTGCAGGATGCCCGCGGTGTCTCGCTGCTCGACCGCCTTTCCCTCACCCTGGAACGGCCTGGTCATATCGCCCTGGTCGGACCGGCCGGTGCCGGCCGCGACATCCTGGCCCGCATCCTCGGACGCCAGTTCCTGGCCTATCAGGGCAGCGTGAAGATCGGCGACGCCGAGATTTCGTCCTTCTCCGACCTCGAACTCAGCCAGATCCTGTCCTTCGTCGGCCCCGATCCCCTGCTCTCGCCCGGTTCCATCCGCGACAACATCCTGTTCGCCGCCCAGCGCCGCCCACCGACCCTCGGCGACATTTCGGTGCTGGTGTCCGACAATGCCCAGTACAAAACCTTCCTGGAGGCTCGCCGTTCCGGCAATCCACTGGTCTCCGCCGACGCCGACTGGACGGACTACCAGGCGCTGGGCATCGCCGGGCCGCAAGAGGTCGATGCGGCGATCCGCAGGGCACTCGACGCCGCCGGCGCCTTCGCCGATATCAACCGCTTCGGCGTACGAGGCCGCTTCGACGACAGCCATAGCGACGCCTTCCTCGAGCGTTTCGTGCGGGCGCGCCAGGTCGTGCGCGAGCGCCTGGCCAGCAAGGGCATGTCCCATCTGGTCGACCCCTTCGACCCGCAGCTCTACAATGCCGGCGCTTCGGTCGGCGAAAACCTGCTCTTCGGCGTGCCCAAGGGCAAGAAGCTGCATATGGACAGCCTGCAGCGCAACCCGTTCATGCGCTCTATCCTCGAGGCTGAGGCCCTGCTGGAACCCTTGATCGATTTCGGCCTGCGCGTGGCGGAAATGGCCGTGGAGACCTTTGCCGGCCTGCCACCGGAACATCCCGTGTTCGAACGCTATTCGGCGATTCGTCCCGAAGACCTGCCGCGCTTCCAGGAAATCGTGGATTCCGTGCATGCGCGCGGCACCACGCGGGCTCTCTCGTCCTCGGCGCGCACGCGGCTGCTTGGCGCGGGCCTGGCCTATATCGAGCCGCGCCACCGCCTGGGCCTGATCACCGAGGCCTTCACGGCACGGGCGCTGCGGGCGCGCCACAGCTTCCGCAGCCACCTGCCATCGCAATACAGCGACGAGATCGAGTTCTACGATCCCGCGCGCTACATGCGCGCCGCGCCGGTGGGCGACAACATCCTGTTCGGGCGCATCAGCTACGGCATCGCCAATGCGCCGGAACGCGTCTATGCGCTGGCGCGCGGCGTGGTCGAGGAACTCGGCCTCGACAAGGATATCTTCGCCCTGGGGCTGAATTTCGAAGTCGGCAAGAATGGCTGGCAGCTGCAGCCGGCCCAGCGTGCCCGCATCGCCATCGCCCGGGCCCTGGTCGCCAATCCCCAGATTCTGGTGATGGAGAACGCGCTTCTGGCCTTTTCCAGCTCGGAAGCGGAGGAGCTTCTCCACAGCGTACGCAGCGCCATGCAGGGGCGCACGCTGATTGCAACCGTTGCGAGCGCCAGCCAGGCCGAGGGATTCGACCGGATCATCGAATTCGACGGGCCAAGAATCGTCACTCGCGATATTGTTACTCTTGCGCAGAGTGCCTAAATGATGCTTGGATTGCATCTGGATTTTGCCTCGATTGCTCAACGAGGGGTTGCTAAAGCGTTTTGCGATGTGAGGGAGTCACCTCGAATCGCAAAGGCGTGTCGAAACAAGGAGCTAGAGCAAATGGGCGTTCACACTTGAACGCGCTTTGCTCTAGGGTTGAGCGGGGAGAGGGACCTTGGATCTCGATCTGGAAGTCAAAACCATCAGGAACGCGCCGATCTTCACGGGCATCGATCCGTGCAAGATGCGGCTGCTCGCCTGCATGAGCGAGCAGTTGACCTTCGAGAAGGGCGACTATCTCTTCAAGATCGGCGAGATTCCCGATGCTGCCTACGTCATCCTCAGGGGCGACGTCGAACTGCTCGCCCAGAATGGCGAGAACCTCATCGCCATCGGTACCGAAGGTCCGGGCGCCATGATCGGCGAAGTCGCGGTGCTCTGCGACGCACGCCGTTTCACTTCGGCGCGGGCCCATACCGACATTTCGGTCATGCGCATCAACAAGGACTGCCTGCTGCGCATGATGCAGGACAATCCGCAGTTCTCCATGTCGATCGCCAAGGAATTGGCGCGGCGCGTCATGCAGATCGCCACGCAGGATGCCCACGTCCTGACGCACTGAATTTCCGCACAGGCGGATACGGCCTGCCGGCGCAGCCATGCGGCAGCCGTTGACTGTTTGCCGAGTGCACCCACAATCGCTTGAATCGTAAAAAATGGGCGGGCAAGGCTCGGTTGTGCCTATGCGCCATGCCCGCCCCTCCTGCCGAGCGCATCTACAAGCCGCCTCCATCCGATTCCATTTCGACGCATCTTTGCGATTCGATGCCTCCATCCGATCGAAAGATGCCCGAGGAGCCATGATGACCCTTGCACTCGACCGCCTTCGTGCCGAAACCCCCGGTGTCGCCAACCGCATCCATCTCAACAATGCCGGCGCAGCGCTCATGCCGGCGCCGGTGGTCGATGCGATGACCTCCTATCTGCGACGCGAAGCCGAGATCGGCGGTTACGAGGCCGCCGAGGAATCGGCAGCCCGGCTCGACAGCGTCTATGACAGCCTGGCCCGCCTCGTCGGCGGCGCGCGCGACGAGATCGCCTTGACGGAGAATGCCACCGTCGCCTGGCAGATGGCATTCTACGCCCTCCCCTTCCGGCCGGGTGACCGCATTCTCACCACCACGGCCGAATATGGCGCCAATTACGTCGCCTTCCTGCAGGTCGCCAAACGGACTGGCGCGGTGATCGAGGTCATTCCCGACGATGCCAACGGCGTGCTCGATCCCGCTGCGCTCGAGGCCATGATCGACGACAGGGTGCGCCTGATCGCCATCAACTGGATCCCGACCAATGGCGGCCTGGTCAACCCGGCCGCCGCGGTGGGAGCCGTGGCCCGGCGCCATGGCATTCCCTATCTGCTCGATGCCTGCCAGGCCGTGGGGCAGATGCCCATCGACGTCGAGGCTCTCGGCTGCGACATGCTGTCGGCGACCGGCCGCAAATTTCTGCGCGGGCCGCGCGGCACCGGCTTCCTCTATGTCCGCCGCAAGCTCTGCCTCACGCTCGAGCCGCCGATGGTCGACCATTTCGGCGCAATTTGGGTCGACAAGGATCACTACCGCCTGCGCGATGACGCGAGGCGCTTCGAAAGCTGGGAGAACAATTACGCCGCCCGGCTCGGGCTCGGCGTCGCCGCCGATTATGCCCTTGCCGTCGGCATCGAGGCGATTCGCGATCGCTGCCAGGCGCTGGCGCAACGGCTGCGGGCGGGTCTGCGATCGCTCCCGCGCCTACGCGTCTTCGATCTCGGCCCACATCCGGCAGCCATCGTTTCCTTCACGGTCGACGGCCTGGAGGCGGACGAGGTCCGCAGGCGCGCCACCGAGGCCGGCATCAATCTCAGCATATCCCGGCCCGGCAGCACCTTGCTCGACGCGCTCGCCCGCCATCTGCCGATATTGGTGCGTGCATCGCCGCACTACTACAACAGCGAGGACGAGATCGACGCCCTGCTGGCGCTGCTGGAGAAGATGCATTGATGGCAGGCTCGGACCGGAACACCCCGGGGGCGGTGCCGCGGATCGCAAAGTCGCGTCGAAACAAAGAGCTAGAGTAAAACTGCGTTTTCGCTAAAACGGGCTTTGCTGCCAGGCCCGCATGGGCTCTCCCCTTTGACCGACTGCCGCATCCCGGCACTCATCTTCACGAGTTCGACCGCATGAGCGACACCGAGAGCGCACCCGGGCAAATCGAATGGCGATTGCCACGGGAGCGCGAGTTGCGGCTATGGGCCGGCGTCGTGCTGTTCGCCTTCGTGACCACCCATCTGCTCAACCACGCCCTCGGCGTGTTCGGCGTGACGACCATGGAGGCCGTGCAGCGCTGGCGAATCTGGGCCTGGCAATCCTATGGCGGCACCGTGCTCCTCTATGGAGCATTGCTGACCCATGCGACGCTCGCACTCAAGCGCCTGACCACGCGGCGCATTTCGCGCATGCCACTCGAGGAACTGGTGCAGATCGCCCTCGGCCTGGCCATTCCCTATTTCCTGATCTCCCATGTGCTCGGCACGCGCATCACCTCCCTCTACGGCTACAGCGAAAGCTATGGCGAGGTGCTGGCGCGGATCTGGCAGGGCGGGCCGGCCAAGCAGATCTTGCTGCTGCTCTGTGCCTGGACGCATGGCTGCATCGGCATCGGCCAGGTGCTGCGCAGCCGCTCCTTCTATGCGCGCTGGCGCGACCTGCTGATTCTGGGCATGGGCATGCTGCCCACCCTGGCGCTGGCCGGCTTCTTCTCCGCCAGCCGCGAGCTCGAGGCGGCCGGACGCACGCCCTCGCCGATCGCGACCGACCACACCATGGCCCTGCTCGTCGCGGGGCAATGGCTGCTGCTCGGCCTTGCCGCCGTGATCGCCTTCGTTGCTTTCGTGATGATTCTGCGGGTCGTGCTGCGACTGCGGTCGGGCACGGTCTCCATCCGCTATGTCGGCCACGGCACCTTCAAGATCCCGCGCGGTACCACCGTACTCGAGGCCAGCCGTGCCAACGCCATCCCCCATCCGGCCCAGTGCGGCGGGCGCGGGCGCTGCTCGACCTGCCGGGTGGCCGTCACCTCGGATGCGAGCGCCCTGCCGGCCCCGAGCAAGGCCGAGCGCACCATGCTGGAGCGCATCTCGGCACCCGCCAATGTGCGCCTTGCCTGCCAGCTTCGCCCCGACCACGACATCTCCGTGCAGATCCTGCTGCCGATCGTGCCGTCAGGCATGCGCGGGCGCAGCGGCGACGATCTCTATCGCTGGGGTGCAGAACGCGAGATCACCGCCCTCTTCGTCGACATCCGCGCCTTCAATGCGATGACGAGGCTGCAGATCCCCTACGATATCGTGCTTTTGATGAACCGCTTCGTGCAGGAAATGACCCAGGCCGCCGAGGCCCATGGCGGGCGCGTCGATGCCTTTGCGGCCGACGGGCTGATCGCGATCTTCGGCCTGGGTGACGAGCCCTCCCGCGGCGCTGCCGATGCCATCCGGGCGGCCCGGGGCATGCTCAAGAGCGTGGAAGGCCTCAACACCGAATTCGGGGCGGCCCTTTCGATCCCCCTCAGGGTGGGCATCGGCATCCATTCCGGCCCCGCCATCATCGCCCGGGTCGGCGACAGCGAGCGCGGCATGCGCCTGGTCGCGCTCGGCGACACCGTCACCATCGCCGGCCGGCTGGAAGCCGCCACCAAGGACTACCTCACCGACTGCCTGATCTCCGAAGAAGCCATGCTGCGTTCGGGCATGTCGCTGCGCCGCCAGAACGGCAAGCATCTGCACATCGTCGGCCGCGACAAGCCGATCACGCTCTATACGCTCGACGAGACGCCGGTACCGGCCGAGTGAAGGGTCACGCCGGCCCTTCAGCGCAAGCCTTCCCGGATCGTCGCCGGGAGCGGCGTATCGGCTGGAGCGGGCTTGGGCGGCGTCGCAGATTGCAGAGGTGAGGCAGGCTGCGCGGTGCGCGGGCGACTGCGGGCCTCGGCCGCCCGTCGCTGGTTGGCATCATACTCCCGCCGGGCCCTGCGACCCTCCTCTATGCCCCATTGCCGCGCCGTGCGGACCAGCCAGGCATCGGCGGCAGCCTTGCCGTTGCGCAACACGCGGCGGCGGTATTCGGGTTCGATCTCGCGCATCTTCTGCTGCACGCGCGCCGGATTCGGCCGGACGGGAATCGCCTGCGCGGTCTGAGCATGAACCGGAGGAACAGCCAATCCGGACATGCCGGCGAGGCCGACGAGCGCAGCCATGGCCAGCAACGGGATCTGCCTCTTCAGCTGCATTCATCTTCCTTCCGGACCGGGACCGACAGGATTGTCGCCTCAGATTCCCTGAAGTCGTCGCCATCGTCAAACCCGGCTGGGATCCGGTACGGTCCCGAACGGGATTTTTCCGGCATCCGGCACGCCATATCCTGCCGGAACCGCCATCACTCGAATTTGAGCGCGGCCTGTCGCACTCCCGCCAAATCTGCGCTACACACGGGCTCAAGCCACCGGCCTTGACCCGGTGTGCCGGATGGAGAAGACCGTGCTTGACCTGACTGCGATTGGAACCAAATCCGCCGCCCCCAAGCTGCTGCACCGCGTGCGTGACAAGGTGACGGACCAGATCCAGAAATCGCCCCTGGCCCGCAAGGCGTTCACCTATGCCGCCAGCCATATTCCGCTCAGCTATTTCAAGAAATTGCCGACGATCATCGTCGTCGACGTCACCAATTCCTGCAATCTGCGCTGCCCCGTCTGCCCGGTCACCTTCGCCATGACGCGTCCGCGCGGCCTGATGAAGATGGAGATCTTCCGGCAGATCGTCGACGATTTCGTCGACGAGCCGCTCAAACCGGCGATGTATTTCAACTTCTCCGGCGAGCCGACCATGAACAAGGCGCTGCCCGAGATGATCGCCTATGCCAATGAGCGCGGGCACGACACCTTCGTCTCGACCAATGCCACCAAGCTTTCTTCCGAGCTGATCGAGAAGATGCTCCAGGCCGGGCTCGGCCGCATCAACCTGTGCATCGACGGCTTCGACGCCGAGGCGCAGGAATCCTACCG
Organism: Labrys sp. (in: a-proteobacteria); assembly: GCF_047605565.1. NCBI lineage: Bacteria > Pseudomonadati > Pseudomonadota > Alphaproteobacteria > Hyphomicrobiales > Xanthobacteraceae > Labrys > Labrys sp. (in: a-proteobacteria). The sequence goes on along the minus strand of NZ_JASGFM010000021.1, from coordinate 54,202 downwards.
CGTCGGCTCGAAGTTCGAGCAGGTGAAAGCCAATATCGAGAACTTCCTCGCCATCAAGCAGCGCCTCGGCAACACCAAGACGGTGACCGTGCTGCAGACGCTGCTGACCTCCTATTCGGAAAAGCAGATCGACGCGATGGTGGAGTGGGCGGACAATATCGGCTTCGACCAGGTACGCTTCAAGACCTTCAGCCTCGGTTCCTACACCGACGACGACCAGCAGACGAAATATGGCCACCTCGTGCCGAAGAACCATGATCTGCAGCGCCACCAGAACGAGAAGATCAGCCTGCTCTGCGACGTGCCGCTCTATCAGACCGTGGTGTTCTGGGAAGGTGACCTCGGCCTGTGCTGCATCGACTATGACCGCATGATCAAGCTGCCCAATGTCGACAAGGTCGGCTTCAAGCAGGCCTATCTGTCGGACGAGGCGGCCAAGGCCAGGCGCCACGGCTATACTAAGCAGTTCGATATCTGCCAGAGCTGCTCCTATTCCAACGCCGACAATATGGGCTTCAAGATCAAGCTCAACAAATTGCGCCGGCAGAGGGCCGCCGAGCTGCAGAGCAAAGCGGCGTGAACGCCCGGCTGCGCAGCGTCGCCGGCGCGAGCTTCGCCGTCGCCGACGACAAGGACGGCTTCTGGGACAAGGCCGAGAGCGGGGCCTGGGAGCCCGAGACACTGGCGAGTGTGCATGCGCTCGCCGGTCCCGGTACGTTGTTCATCGATATCGGCGGCTGGATCGGACCGATCACCCTGACGGCCGCCGCACTCGGAGCCGATGTTCTCGCCTTCGAACCCGATCCACGCGCCTTCGAGCTCATCAGCGCCAATGTCGCCGCCAATCCGGTGCTGGCATCGCACATCCGCCTCCACCATGCCGCGGTGTCGCCGACGCCGGGGCGCGTCAGGCTGGGTTCGCCCAAGAAGCCCGGCGACAGCATGGGCAGCATCCTGGCCGCCGACAGCGGCGCCGCGCTGTGGGAGGCGGAGGCGATCCTGCCCGCCGACATCGCCGCCATGGCGAAGAATGCCAAGCGCATCGTGCTCAAGATGGATGTGGAAGGGGCCGAGTATCAGCTCCTGCCGCATCTGGCCTCCCTCCTCGGCCCGCGCACCGTGGCAGCCCTGATCGCCTTCCATCCCCGCCTGCTCGCCAAAGCCGGCCGTTCGGCCGCTGAGATCGAAACCCTGACGGCGACGGCCCAGTCGGCACTTGCCGCCTACACGCTGCGCAGCCTTGATTGCGAGGGCGCGCCGATATCCCGGCAGGCCAATTCCACCGTGCTGGCAACGCGAAAGTAGCGGCTTGCCGATACGGGGCCATTGACCGGCTCTTCCGCCTGTGTCGTGAATTGGTTGCAATCCGGTCGGCAGCACGCGCTATGTGCGACCGCCTGACGGCAGCGGGAGCAAGGCGGGTTCGCGGCTGAAGGCTCGTTTGCGCCAGCTCTGTGTTTCCAGCCAATCCGGCGGGATTGGCTATAGCGTCTTTGCGATTCTCGGCGTAGCCCGCAAATCGCAAAACGCCTTGGGAGGACGTTCGTCTTGAGACTGCCTGGCGGGTTGCGTTGGCTCTTCGTGGTTTTCGCCTTGGCCGCCTGGCCGTGCTGGGCGCAGGGAACGCCGTCTCCTGCCGCTCCCGCGCCTCCCGCCATGAGCCAGCAGCAGATGGACACGATGGTCGAGGCCATCAGCCAATCCGTGATGAAGAAGCTGCAGGCCCAGGGCGCCCAACCTACTCCGCCCAGCCCCGACGGCAGCGGCATGCAGATGGCAAGTGCCCAGCAGACCGAGATGTTCATGCATGTCGGAGGCCTCGTCACCGGCCTGCCGGCTCTCTGGGCCGAATTTGGCAAGCTCGTCACCAGGCTCGATGCCGATTACAACGATGGCCGGGGCCTCGGCCGCTATTTCCTGCTGCTGATCGGCGCGCTGGCGGCAGCCCTCGCGGCAGAATGGGTGGTCCGGCTGCTGCTGACGCCACTACGGCGCCGGCTGGTGATCCGGATGCACGGCCTGCATGGCATCAGGGCGCTGCTCGGCCTCGGAGCCCTGGAACTGCCGCCCCTGATCGCGCTGTGGATCGTCGGCAATGCCAGCGAAGCGGCTCGCTTCATGGGTGACCTGCCGCAGACCCGCTTCTCCATCGCCATGCTCAAGACCATGCTGATCTGGCGCCTGCTCCAGGCCGTGTTCCGCTTCACCCTGCAGCCCCGCCTGCCCGAGGCCCGCCTGCCCGATCTCGGGGACGCCGATGCGCGCGCGATCTACCGTGGCGCTTCCTTCGCGATCCTGCTGCTTTTGTTCAACGCCGTGCTCGCCGATGTGCTGCGTGCCCTGCAATCCCCGCCGCTGGCGGTCGGAACCGCCCAGCTCTATGGCGCCGTGGTCATGATGCTGGGCATGGTGGCCGTCTGCATCCGCCTCAACGGCCCGATCGGCCGCTGGTTCATCGGCGTCGCCAATCCCGCTCAAGCCAGCCCGGTCAAGACCGCGATCGCCAAGCACTGGTTGCTGGGGGCCCTGCTGCTGTTCGCCCTGTTCGTCACCGCCGATATCTACGCGGCCGTGGCCGGCCAGACGCGCATCTCCGGTGCCCTGATGCTGACGCTGGCGATCCTGGTGGCCCTGCTGGTGGTCGAATCGCTGGTGCACCGTATCCGCATCATGCTCCAGCACCAGACCGATGGCGTCCGTCTGATCCATCCAAGGGGCGCGGAAGCGCTGGCGCGCTGCGCCCGCTTCGGCGTGCTGATCCTGGCGATCGGTGCCCTCGGCCGCACCTGGGCCGTCGATGTCAGCGGCGTCATGGCCGGCGATGACTTCAACCGGGTGGCGCGTAACCTGTTCTCCGCCGGACTGACAGCCTTCGCCGCCTATTGCGCCTGGGAGCTGGTGCGCTACATCACCGACCGTTATTCCGCGGGCCGCAGCGGCCCGGCCCTGCCGGGCGCAGCTGATGCCGAGGACGACGCCCCGGTTTCCACCGCCTCGCGCATTGCCACCATGATGCCGGTCTTCCGCATCGGCCTGGCGATCGCGATCTCCATCCTGGCCGTGCTGACCGTCCTGTCCCAGCTCGGCGTCAACGTGACGCCGCTGATCGCCGGCGCCTCGATTTTCGGCCTTGCCATCTCCTTCGGATCGCAGACGCTGGTGAAGGACGTGGTGTCGGGCGTCTTCTTCCTCATCGACGATGCCTTCCGGGTCGGCGAATATATCGATGTCGGCAAGGCCAAGGGTACCGTCGAGGGGTTCACCCTGCGCTCGCTGCGCCTGCGACACCAGAACGGCCCGGTGCATACCATCCCCTATGGCCAGCTCGGCCAGGTCACCAATTACAGCCGCGACTGGGCGACCATCAAATTCCCGCTGCGCTTCGCGCGCGAGACCGATCTGGAAAAGCTGCGCAAGGCGGTCAAGAAGATCGGCCAGGACATGCTCGAGGATCCCGAGATGAAGGAGGAGTTCCTCACCCCCCTGAAGATGCAGGGCGTGTTCGACATCACCGACAACGCCATCGTCGTCCGCTTCAAATTCACGGTCAAACCGAACAAGCCGACATTCATCCAGCGCGAGGCGCTCAAGCGCCTGGTCCGCATCCTACCCGAACAGGGCATCGAGTTCTCCACCGGCACCGTGGCGGTGCGCACGCTCGACGGGGAGGGCCGTGCCGGCCTCGGTGCCGCCGTCGCCGCCAATGCAGCCTTGGCCTTGCCTCCGGCCGCAGCCGGATAGGCCCGTAAAGATAGGAGGTGAGGAGGGCTGGCGCCACCTAACCCTTCCCCAAACGCGCATCCGGGTGTAGCAGACACCTACTTGATTTGTGCTGGCGGATTGTCGCGATGACGTTTCTACCCGATCTCCATACGCTTGCCCTCTATTCGGCCGCCTGCATCTTCCTCTTCATCACGCCCGGTCCCGATATGAGCCTGTGGCTGGCCAAGACCATCTCCGGCGGCCGGCGCGGCGGCACCGCCGCCATGCTGGGCACGCAGGTCGGCTGCCTGTTCCATACCTTCTTCGCCGCGGTCGGCCTGTCGGCCGTGCTGGCGGCCTCGGCCACCGCCTTCACGGCCCTGAAGATCGTCGGCGCACTCTATTTGCTCTGGCTTGCCTATGGCGCCATCCGCTCCGGTTCGGCCCTGAACGTGCGCGACGAGGGCAAGCAGGAGGCCGGATTCTGGCCGACCTTCATGGTGGGGCTCGGCATCAACCTCACCAACCCCAAGGTGGTGCTGTTCTTCCTGACCTTCCTGCCGCAATTCGTCGATGCAGCCGACCCCCATGCCTCCCAAAAACTTTTCTTTTTGGGACTCTATTTCATTGCCATCAATCTGCCGTTTGCGTTTCTATTGATTCTCGGGGCTGAGAAGGTGGTGTCGTGGCTGAAGGCCCGCCCGCGGGTCTTGCGAGGCATCGACTTCACCTTCGCCGGTGTCTTCGGGCTTTTCGCCTTCAAGATCCTGACCACGCAGACCCGCTGACGGAGTTCGCCTAAAGCGTTTTGCGATTTGACCGAATCGCTCCAAGTCGCAAAATCGCTTTGAATCAAAGAGTTAAAGTAAAAGCGTTTCTGCTCGAAATGCGCCTGGCTCTGGGGAGTTGTTGCTTGCCGTCGTTCCTGCGCCGAGCCCTGCTGGGCCTGGCAACCATCGTCGCTCTGATCGGTTCGGCCGTTGCAGCCGAGGCTGCCTGCGAGGACATGACCTCAAAGGGGCGCAGCTACATCGTGTGCCGTTTCGATCTGTCGAACGACAGTCTGGCCCTCTATTGGCGCGGTGCCGACGGCACGCCGCTCGGCAGTCCGGACCGGCTCGCCCAGGAACTGGACACCCAGGGCAAGAAGCTGATCTTCGCCATGAATGCCGGCATGTACGACAAGGCGCTCGGCCCTGTCGGCCTCTATGTCGAGAATGGCCGCATCCTGCACAATGCCAATACCCGCAACGGCTTCGGCAATTTCCATCTCAAGCCCAACGGCGTGTTCTATTTCGGCGACGGCAAGGCCGGCGTGATGGAGACGAGCCGGTTCCTGAAAGCCCGCATCAATGCCCGCTTCGCCACGCAATCGGGCCCGATGCTGGTGATCGACGGCCAGATTCATCCCAAGATCCAGCCGGACGGGCCGTCGGAGAAGATCCGCAATGGCGTCGGCGTGCGCGACGGCAAGATCGTGATCTTCGCCATCTCGGCCGAGCCGGTGAGCTTCCACGATTTTGCCGAGCTGTTCCGCGACCGGCTGGGCACCCAGAACGCCCTCTTCCTCGACGGCTCGATCTCCACCCTCTACGCGCCGCCCATGCCGGCGATCGGCGGCTGGACCACGCTGGGGCCGATGGTGGGCGTGACGGAAGGACCGTAGCGCCGGCGCGACGCGCTCCTGCTTGCCGCAAGGCTGTTAGTTTTTACACTCTTTTCCAGACGGGCATTTTTGACTACATCAGCCGTCAAAATCGCGTCACACTCTAGGAACAGCCATGGCTCCCCGCACGCTCTATGACAAGATCTGGGACGATCACGTCGTCGAAACCTCCGCCGACGGGACGAGCCTGCTCTATATCGACCGCCATCTCGTGCATGAGGTGACCAGCCCGCAGGCCTTCGAGGGCCTGCGCGTTTCCGGCCGCCAGGTGCATTCGCCCCAGCGCACTTTGGCCGTGGTCGACCACAACGTGCCGACCTCCGACCGCTCCAAGGGTATCGACGACCCCGAAAGCGCCATGCAGGTCAATACCCTGGCCCAGAACGCCAAGGATTTCGGCGTCGAGTACTATTCCGAACTCGACAAGCGCCAGGGCATCGTCCACATCGTCGGCCCCGAGCAGGGCTTCACCTTGCCCGGCACCACGATCGTGTGCGGCGACAGCCATACCTCCACCCATGGCGCCTTCGGCGCTCTCGCCCATGGCATCGGCACGTCCGAGGTCGAGCATGTGCTCGCCACGCAGACGCTGATCCAGAAGAAGGCGAAGAACATGCGTGTCACCGTCGACGGCAAGCTGCCGGATGGCGTGACCGCCAAGGACATCATCCTGGCCATCATCGGCGAGATCGGCACGGCCGGTGGCACCGGCCATGTGCTGGAATATGCCGGCGAGGCCGTCCGCGCCCTCTCGATGGAGGGCCGCATGACCATCTGCAACATGTCGATCGAAGGCGGCGCCCGCGCCGGCCTGATCGCGCCCGACGAGAAGACCTACGCCTATCTGAAGGATCGCCCCAAGGCGCCGAAGGGCGAAGCCTGGGATAGGGCCCTGGCCTATTGGAACACGCTTTACACCGAGGATGGCGCGCATTTCGACCGCGAGGTGAAGCTCGACGCCGCCGCCCTGCCGCCGATCGTCACCTGGGGCACCAGCCCCGAGGACGTCGCCTCGATCATGGGCAAGGTGCCGCATCCGGACGATGCGCCGAACGAGCACAAGAAAGCCGCGATCCAGCGTGCCCTGGCCTATATGGGCCTGCAGGGTGGTGAGCGCATCCAGGACCTGGCGCTCGACCGCGTCTTCATCGGCTCCTGCACCAATGGCCGTATCGAGGATCTGCGCGCCGTCGCCGGCATCGTTGCGGGCCATACGGTCAACGCCAACGTCAATGCCATGATCGTGCCGGGCTCGGGCCTGGTGAAGATGCAGGCCGAGGCCGAGGGTCTCGACAAGATCTTCCGGGCCGCCGGCTTCGACTGGCGCGAGCCGGGCTGCTCGATGTGCCTGGCCATGAATGCCGACAAACTCAAGCCCGGCGAGCGCTGCGCCTCCACCTCGAACCGCAATTTCGAGGGACGCCAGGGCTACAAGGGCCGGACCCACCTGGTCTCGCCGCAGATGGCCGCCGCTGCCGCCATCGCCGGCCATTTCGTCGACATCCGCGAATGGGAAAAGATCGCGGCCAACGCGTAAGCGGGCAGCGCCCTCCCGCGCTTTCCCCATATGCGGGAAGAGAGCAAGGGTGCGTCCGTCAAAAAGGGGGCTGAATTGGCTCCGACATTTGTCATTGCCGGGCTTGACCCGGCAATCCAACCCCTTCCCCGCAGGCATCACAGACGAGGCCTCTGGATGCCCGGGTCAAGCCCGGGCATGACAAAGGTGGCGTTTCAGTTATTTCTAGGCGAGACCTAGAGCAAAACGCGTTCAAGTGTGAACGCTTATTCACTCTAACTCTTTGTTTGGACGCGTCTTTGCGATTCTTGGTGACGCCGTCAAATCGTAAAACGCTATAAGGGTGAGGGGCGGCGCGACCGTGCACGAACAAGTCCTCATGCCCCAACTCTCGCCCGCCGATGCCCGTCGTCTGCCGCCCTTTGCCCCCGGCATGACCATCGGGCTGTTCGGCGGCAGCTTCAATCCGCCCCATGAAGGCCATCGCCATGCCAGCCTGGTGGCGCTGACGCGGCTCGGGCTGGACCGGGTCTGGTGGCTGGTGACGCCGGGCAATCCGCTCAAGGACAACCGTGCCTTGCCCCCGCTGGAGCTGCGGGTGGCCGCCGCCCGCCGGCTCGCCGATCACCCGCGCATCGAAGTAACCGGCATCGAGGCCGATATCCACACCCGCTATACCTATGACACCATTGCCTGGCTGCAGCGCCGCTGCCCGGACGTGACCTTTGTGTGGATCATGGGCGCCGACAATCTCGCCGGCTTCCACCGCTGGCAGCAATGGCAGGCCATCGCCTCGCGGGTGGCCATCGCCGTGGTGGCCCGCCCCGGCGCCACCACCAAGGGCCCGCTTGCCAAGGCGGCTCGTGTACTTGCCGCCTATCGCGTCCCCGAATATCAGGCCGCGACGCTGAAATATCGCCGAGCCCCAGCCTGGATCTTCCTGCACGCACCGCTCGACGCCAATTCCTCAACCGCTTTGCGGGCCAGCGGCCAGGGCTTGCCCACAAGGTAAAAATTAACCACTTATTAACCATGTCGGAGCAGGCTTAATTCTATTGGCGTCATTGAATCGACGCGATGGCTTGCTAATATTGTGGAGCGAGTGGAATTCGCGGAGGTCCGCGAATCAATGAGCAAGAGGGTGTGCCCCTGACCACGTTGGTGAGACGCGAAGCGGACGTGATTCCGCTTCATCCCGTGAGCCGAGCGATCCGCCCGGACGTTGAAGCTACGGTTCGCCTGATCCTCAATGGCCTCGATGACATGAAGGCCGAGGAGATTGTGGAAATCGATCTGCGCGGCAAGAGTGCAATCGCCGACGTCATGATCATCGCGACAGGCCGGGTGGCCCGCCATGTCGCCGCGATCAGCGATCGCATCGCCAAGGATCTCAAGGAAAACGGACACGGCAATCCCCGCATCGAAGGCGTCCCGGTCTGCGACTGGGTGCTGATCGATACGGGAGACGTCATCGTGCACGTGTTCCGCCCCGAGGTCCGCGCCTTCTACAATCTCGAGAAGATGTGGTCGTCAGGCCGCCCGAACGAACTGCTTCCGAGCTGACCTGAATGCGCCTGATGATCTGCGCCGTCGGCCGGCTCAAAGCCGGCCCGGAACGCGATCTCGTGGCCCGTTATGCAGAGCGGCTGAACGCCAGTGGCCGGAGCCTCGCCCTCGGCCCGCTCGACATCATCGAAATCGACGAAAGCCGCGCCCGGCGGCCCGAAGACCGCAAGGCCGAAGAGGCCGACAAGCTGCTCTCGGCCGCCGGCCAGGCCTCCATCATTGCCCTGGATGAAACCGGCAACTCGCCCGGCAGCGAGGCGTTTGCCGCCAAGATCGCGGGCTGGCGGGACAGTGGAACCCAATCCCTTGCCTTCCTGATCGGCGGCGCCGATGGTCATGGTGACGCGATCCGGTCGCGCGCGATCCTGTCGCTGTCCTTCGGCAAGATGACCTGGCCTCACCAGATCGTGCGCATTCTCCTGGCCGAGCAGCTCTATCGCGCTGCCACCATCATCGCCGGCCACCCCTACCACCGGGTGTGACGCACGCTCGCCCCGAGACCATCTTCCCAAAAGCCCCCCTGACCGTGCCGGCACTTCCAAAGCCTGGCGCGAAGGCACAAAGTCGCCGAGGCCAATGACCGGGCCGATCTCAACCACCGCCGTCGCGAACGCCTCCCCCACACATCGTCCTTTTGTCGGCGATCCGTGGAGTTCGAATAAATAATGCAAGGTACCTTGCATTAAAAGGTACCTTGCATTATTCTCCATCTCGAAGCATAGGGAGGCCATGACCGATTCCATCGATATCCAGCTCAAGAAGGGCGCCCTCGAGCTCTGCGTCCTCGCTCTGCTGCACCGGCGTGAAAGCTATGCCTATGAGATCGCCAGCACGCTCACCGAGCGGGTCGGCATGGGCGAAGGCACCATCTATCCGCTGATGCGCCGGCTGCAGACCGAGGGACTGGTCAGCACCAGGCTGGAAGAATCGGCCAGCGGCCCGCCGCGCAAATATTACCGTCTGACGCCCGCCGGCCAGGCCGCCTATGCGGCCCGCCAGCGCGAATGGCGGGATTTCGTCACCGCCGTCGACCGACTAATGGAAGGCATGCCATGACTCGCCAGGACTTCTCTCGCCAGGAATTCCTCGACGCGTTGAAGGCCGGTCTCGATGGGCTGCCGTCGGCGGAGATCGAGGACGTCCTGCGCGACTATGCCGCCTATTTCACCGATGCGCAGGAGGCCGGGCGCAGCGAGGACGACGTGGTGCAGATGCTCGGCGATCCCGTCCAGCTCGCCCGGGCGCTCAAGGCGGAAAGCGGCCTGCGCCAGTTGCAGGCGCGACCGAGCCCGTCGACCGTGCTGGGCGCGATCGCCGCGCTCACCGGCTTGGCCATGCTCGACCTCTTCGTGCTGCTGCCGGTTCTTTCGATCCTTCTGGTGGTCTTTCTCGTCCTCGGCCTGGTCGCCTTCGCCCTGGCGCTCGGCGGCTCGGCGATGGTGCTCCATTCGGCTTTCATGTGGGATGGCGCGCCCCTTCTCGCCCATCTCGGACGGGCCTTCATCGGCTTCGGTTTCATCGCCATGGCGGTGTGCCTGAGCTGCCTCTTCCTGCTCGGTCTCAATGCCGGACTGAAGGCGATGGCCGCCCATGCCCGGCGCTATACCCGCTTGCTCACTTCCCCTCCACGCTCCGTCGCCACGCCGTGACAATGTTCGCGCCCCGCAGGCGCCATGGGAGGCACCATGCCCTCGAAACTCGGAAAACTGGCGGCCTTCTCCTTCCTGATCGCCTTGGCCTGCCTGTTCCTCGGCACCAGCCTTGCAGGCCCGAATTACGGCTCACCGTGGCGAGGCTGGCACCGAGCGGCGCTGACGGGATGGGGAAGCTGCCCCGAAACACCGCAAAGCAGCGATGCCAAGGCCGGTTCGGTCACCTTGCCTTGGGACAATGACGGCTCGCTCGTCATCGCCGTTCCGGCCAGCGTGAGCTATGCTCCCGGCTCGCAATCCAGCGCCGTGATCAGCGGTGATCCCGCCCTGATCGGCCATGTCCGCCTTTCGGCGGGCCGCCTTGAGCTGGACGAGGACTGCGATCTCCCGGACGGCGCCATCGCGGTGCGGCTGACAGGTGGCACCGTCAGGGACTGGACGGTGAATGGATCCGGCGAACTCCATCTCGCGGCGATCGCGCAGGATCGACTCGATCTTCGCCTCCATGGCAGCGCGCAGGCGACCGGCGAAGGCTCGGTGGACCAGTTGAACCTGCGCATCTCCGGCTCCGGCAACGCGGATCTGGCCAAACTCTCCGCCAAGGCGGCCGAGATCCGCATCAGCGGCAGCGGCGAGGCAGGCATCGCCGCCAGCGAGAGTGCCGACGTCACTCTTTCCGGCAGCGGCAATGTCACACTGCGCGGCAAGCCCAGGCTTACGACACAGATCCACGGCAGCGGCCGGATCGAGGCAATTCCATAAATCACAGTGTGACTAGACGGAATCACCTCGACGCAAGGAACGGGAACAAGCAAGTGCCGTCACCAGAACGCGCTTTGCACTAGCCGCCCCGACTCAAAGCACTGATTCCTTCCCGTCGCCTCGAGCGGCGTCGGGGATGGCTGTCCCTTCGCGTCCCGCGTCCACGGATAAACCCGTGGAATTCCAGGCTTATTCCGGTCGAAGTCTCGCTGTTCCCATCTCCCCGTCACACCTTGCAAGGAGGCGCTCATGCGACCCCATAGCTTTTCCGTTGCCTTGGCTATTCTTCTGACCGGCATGACCACGGCCGGGCTGTCAGGCCCGGCGGAGGCCCAATCGACCTGTGGCGCGCCCGGGAAGGGCAGCGAGGGATTGGGCACATCGGGCTGGCCGGTCGCCACGCCCGACGATGTCGGCCTCGATCCGCAAAGCCTGTGCACGCTCGCCCAGAGGCTCGACTTGGCGAAGGAGGACAATGTCCATGCCGTGCTGATCGCCCGGCACGGCAAATTGGTGTTCGAACGCTATTTCACCGGCTCCGATTCCCATTGGGGCCAGCCCGAAAAGGACGTTACCTTCGGGCCGGACGTTCCGCACGATCTGCGTTCGATCACCAAGAGCGTGGTGTCGCTGCTGGTCGGCATCGCCGTGGGCGAGGGCTGGGTCGCCTCGATCGACCAGCCGGTGCTGGGGCTGCTGCCCGCTTATGCCGATCTGAGCACCCCGCAAAAACAGGGCATCACGCTGCGTCATCTTCTCACCATGTCGCCGGGCCTGGCCTGGAGCGAGCAGCTCCCCTACAGCGATCTTCGCAATAGCGAGAACGGCATGGACATGGCCAAGGATCCCTGCCGCTATGTGCTGGAGCAGCCCGTGACCCATGACCCCGGCACGGTATGGACCTATAGCGGTGGGACCACCGGCTTGCTTGCCTGTGTGCTGCGCCAAGCCACCGGAAAGCCTCTTGACGCGTTCGCCCGCGAAACCCTGTTCGAGCCCTTGGGCATCACCAAGGTCGACTGGGCGCGTTATCCGCAAACTGGCGAGCCGGTTGCGGCTTCGGGCCTGCGTCTCCTGCCGGCTGACACCTTGAAATTCGGCCAGCTCGTGCTCGACAAGGGCGCCTGGAACGGCAAGCAGATCGTGCCGGCCACGTGGATCGAGATGGCGACGGCGCCGCAGGTCAATGCTCCCAACGCGATGTTCTACGGCTTCCAGTTCTGGCTCGGGCGCTCCCTGGTCGACCGCCGCACCATCGAATGGATCGCCGGCTTCGGCTATGGCGGGCAGCGCCTCTTCATCGTGCCGTCGCTCGACCTTACCATGATGGTGCAGGCAGGGCGCTATGGCGGCCAGGACGAGGGCGGATTCGCCGCCGCCATCCTCAACCGCTACGTGCTGCCGGCTGCCAAGCCGTAGGTCGCACGGAGTGTCAGGACCCGATCGCCGCCCTGATCAGCGCCTTGGCATCCTCGCTGGCCCACTCGGCCGGGCCGGCCATGGCGCCGATGCGGCAGCCCTGCTTGTCGATCAGCACCGAGGTCGGCAGGCCCTGGCCGAGGCCCTCGTTGCGCAGGCTCTGCAGGATGCCGGTCGAGGGATCGGCATAGCGATGCAGCTTGTCGATCTTGGTCTCGTTCAGGAAGGCCTCGACCCGCTCGGGTCCCTGCGTGTCGATATTGACGGCCACGACCTCGAAATCCTTGCCGCCGAGATCGGCCTGCAGCTGATTGAGAGCCGGCATTTCCTTGCGGCAGGGCACGCACCAGGTCGCCCACAGGTTGAGCAGCACGGTCTTGCCCTTGAAATCGGCCAGGGTCGTCTTGCTGCCATCCGCCTTCTGGAAGCTGATCGGCACCAGCGGCTGGGGCGCCTTGGAAACGGCGAGGGCCGCCACCTCGCCCTTGGCCAGCGGGTCGACGCGAGCGGCAATCGCCGCCGAAGCAGGGCAGGACGCGCTTTCCTGATTGCCCGAGCCGCCCTTTGTCCCGTATACCGCGGCAACACCCACCACGGCTCCCGCCAGGATTGCCGCGCCGATCAGCCAGCGCCGGTTCGATCCTTGCGGTGGCTGACTCTCAGAATGTTCCTGCCGACTATTCTCGTTCACTGAAAGCCTATCCGGATGAGCAACAAAATGTGGGGCGGCCGGTTCCAGTCGGGACCGGACGCGATCATGGAAGAGATCAACGCCTCGATCGACTTTGACAAGCGCCTATGGGCCCAGGACATCCGCGGCTCTCTGGCGCATCTCGCCATGCTGGAAAAGCAAGGGATCGTCGCCGCCGCCGATGCCAAGGCCATCGCGGATGGTCTAGAGGCGGTCCGCGGCGAAATCGAGAGCGGCTCGTTCACTTTTTCGCGTGCGCTCGAAGACATCCATATGAATGTCGAGTCGCGCCTGGCAGCGATTGCCGGGCCGGCGGCCGGCCGCCTGCATACCGCCCGCTCGCGCAACGACCAGGTCGCCACCGATTTCAAGCTGTGGGTGCGCGACACCATCGACGATCTCGACGCCCAGCTGAAAGACCTGATGACCGCGCTCGCCGAGAGGGCGCTCGCCTTCGCCGGTGCCGTGATGCCGGGCTTCACCCATCTGCAATCGGCCCAGCCGGTCACCTTCGGGCATCATTTGCTCGCCTATGTCGAGATGCTCGGCCGTGACCGCGGCCGCTTCGCCGATGCGCGCCGTCGTCTCAACGAATGCCCGCTCGGCGCCGCCGCGCTCGCCGGTACCTCCTTCCCGATCGACCGCCATGCCACGGCCAAGGCGCTCGGCTTCGACCGCCCCACCGCCAATTCGCTCGATTCGGTCTCCGATCGCGACTTCGTGCTGGAGGCGCTCGCCGCCGCCTCGATCACCGCCATGCATCTCTCCCGCTTTGCCGAAGAGATCGTGATCTGGACGACGCCGCAATTTGCCTTCGTGGCGCTGTCGGACAAGTTCACCACCGGCTCGTCCATCATGCCGCAGAAGCGCAATCCCGACGCAGCCGAACTGGTGCGCGGCAAGGCCGGCCGGGTCATCGGCGCGCTGGTCGGCCTGATCACCATGATGAAGGGCCTGCCGCTCGCCTATGGCAAGGACATGCAGGAGGACAAGGAACCGGCCTTCGACGCGCTGCAGACCCTGTCGCTGTGCACGGCGGCCATGGCCGGCATGGTCAGGGACATGGTGCCCGACCTCAAGCGCATGAAGGCGGCGGCTGGCTCGGGCTATGCCACCGCCACCGACCTTGCCGACTGGCTGGTACGCGAGCTCAACCTGCCCTTCCGCGAGGCCCATCACGTCACCGGCCGCCTGGTCGGCATCGCCGCCGAAGCCAAGCTGCCGCTGGAGAAGCTCTCGCTGGCGCAGATGCAATCGGTGGAGCCACGTATCCATCAGGGGCTTTTCGCCGTACTCGGCGTGGAAAAGTCGGTCCGCAGCCGTATCTCCTATGGCGGCACGGCGCCTGTCAACGTCAAGGCCCAGGCCAGGAAGTGGCTGAAGGCACTGGCGAAATAGCCGAAGCGCGGACATCACAGCAACATGCTTGCATGTTGCGATGTCCGCTCTTGGAACCACCATGCCGACAGGATAGGAAGAGCGGACAAGATGTCCGCGCTCCAAAGAACACCAAATCAAAATTCGTGCTACACAGCGTCAAACACTGGAGTTCCCCATGGCTGGTAATGCGTTCCGCATCGCGCTTGCTTTGACGCTGGTCACGACCCTCGGCCTGGCTGGTTGTGGCCGCAAGGGCAAGCTCGAGCCGCCGCCCGAGCAGCATGTCACGACCGGCGATGGCAATGGCTACAACAAGAAGAAGGATCCGGGCTATGTGAAACCGGACCGCAAGCTGCCGATGGACTTCCTGTTGAACTGATTTCGAACCGAACCGACCATGCATCACTTCACTTATCGCAACGGCGTGCTTCATGCCGAAGATGTCGCACTGCCGGCGATCGCCGCCGCCGTCGGCACGCCCTTCTACTGTTATTCGGCCGCCACGCTGCGCCGGCACTACAAGGTGTTCGCGGGCGCCTTCAGCGATGTGCCCTCGCTGGTCTGCTTTGCGGTGAAGGCCAATTCGAATCTCGCCGTGCTGCGCCTGCTTGCCAAGCTCGGCGCCGGCATGGACGTGGTTTCGGAGGGTGAGCTGCGGCGCGCCCGCGCCGCCGGCGTGCCCGCCAGCAAGATCATGTTCTCGGGCGTCGGCAAGCTCGTGCGCGAAATCGACTATGCGCTCGACGAGGACATCCTGTGCTTCAACGTCGAGTCCGAGCCCGAACTGGAGCTCTTGTCGCAGCGCGCCAGCGCCAAGGGCCGGATAGCCCGGGTGTCGCTGCGCATCAACCCGGACGTCGACGCCAAGACCCACAAGAAGATCTCCACCGGCAAGTCGGAGAACAAGTTCGGCATCCCGATCGCCCAGGCCCGCGCCATCTATGCCCGTGCGGCCAAGCTGCCGGGCATCCTGGTCACCGGCGTCGACATGCATATCGGCAGCCAGATCACGGCGCTCGAGCCCTATGATGCCTCGATCGAACGCCTGGTCGGCCTGGTCAGGGACCTCAGGGCCGACGGCCATGTCATCGATCACATCGATTTCGGCGGCGGCCTCGGTATTCCCTATCGCGACGACAACGAGCCGCCGCCCCATCCCGACGACTATGCCGCGGTGGTCAAGCGCTATGCCAAGGATCTCGGCGCCACGCTGGTGTTCGAACCCGGCCGCCTGATCGCCGGCAATGCCGGCATCCTGGTGAGCGAGGTCGCCTTCGTGAAGGAGGGCGAGGGCAAGACCTTCGTCATCGTCGACGCCGGCATGAACGACCTGATCCGCCCGACGCTCTATGAAGCCTATCATGCGATCTGGCCGATCAAGGAACGCCCGCTCGGCGGCGCCATGGTGACGGCCGACGTGGTCGGCCCGGTCTGCGAGACCGGCGACTATCTCGCCCTCGACCGCGATATCCCGGTGGTGGCGCGCGGCGACCTGGTGGCGGTGATGTCGGCTGGCGCCTATGGCGCCGTGCAGTCGGGTACCTACAACACCCGTCCCCTCATCCCGGAAGTGCTGGTGGACGGCGACAAGTTCGCGGTGATCCGGCCTCGCCCGAGCTATGACGAACTGCTCGGGCTCGACAAGGTGCCGGACTGGCTGTGATCCCGCGACGGGAACGAGCTCCCGGGAACAGAGAGTGTTTCCGGGAACAACTCGCTTCCCGATCTTGTCGTAAGGCCGTCATTCCATCTGGAACTCCGAGGATCCATGCGCAGTCTCGTTGCACTTTCCCTTCTCGCCAGCGTCGCCGCGGCCACGCCCGCCTTGGCGGACGCCTATCGCTGGCAGCTTCGCCAGTCGCCGGAATCGGTGGTCGTGGCCTATGAGGTGCCCGACACCGACGACCAGCCGCTGGGTCTTTTTTGTGAACCCGAGGGCAAGGCCTTCTCGATCACCTATCGGCCTGGTGCCGACAAGATCCGCAAGGGCTGGAGCGGCGTGGTCAGTTTCAGTTCCGACGGCGGGCAGGTCGATGTGCCCATGCAGGCGGTCGAGGACGAACTGAGCGGGCTCACCTTGGAAGCCAAGGCAGCCTTCGACCCGGACTGGACCGTCGTCCTCGGCAAGGGCCGCACCCTCAAGATCGCCTTCAGTGGCCAAAGCGAGAGGATCAAGCTGGCCGGCGTCGCCAAGGGAGCCGCTGCGCTGGCCAAGGCCTGCGGTCGATAGGACGATTGCTTTTGTAGCGCAGTGCCGCCCCTCACCCGTACCCTCCCCCCCGTAAGAACGGGGCGAGGGGGCACGGGCGTCGCGCTCGATCCTCAGACCCTTCATCTCGCCCGGCGGTTGAGCGAGACGATCGGGGTTGTATATGAAATACGCGATCAAAGTCCCCCTCGCCCCGTTCTTACGGGGAGAGGGTATGGGTGAGGGGCTACGCTACCCCGACAATTTCTGCGGGAAATGGTCCCTCGATCAGCCCTTTTGATCCGCGCTTGCTCCGTGCTCACCCGGCAATGCCGAAGCACTTGGCCAGCTTCGCCGCGACGGCGTCATAAGTCGCCGCTTCCTTGGCTGGATAGGTCAGGCGGAAGGCGCGGATGGTCTCGACCGCGCCTGTTTTGTCCTTCTGCAAGAGGACCTTGGCATAGAAGATCTCGCCATCCTTGCGGCCTGAGACCACCACCCCGCTCTTCGCCGCGCTGCGGTAGGTGATCTTGCCGTCACCGGCGACGCCGTTGACGATCACCTCGATGTCTTCCTCGGCTGCATTGTAGGAGCCCCATACCCGCAGGCTCGCGCCGGAAGGGGCCGAGAAGACGCGTCCGTCGCCATTGTCGGCCTCGGGTTCCGCCGTCATGAGGTCGGACGGATAGCAGATGCGGTAGCCGAAACGCGCATTGGCGTAGTCGCTCCAGTCACGCGCCGCCGCCGGCCCGGTCGCAATGGTGAGGCTCAGGAGCGGGGCGATCAGGGCGCAGAAACGGATCAGGCGGCGCATCGGCCTCTCCTTGCGATATGAACGCCATCGCGGCGGAGAGGCTCCGCGCGACGGCTGTCCTGTCTTAGGTTGCTTGGCCCGGGCCGACTGTTCTGCAGGGAACCAGCGCGGCCGGCTCAATGCCGGCGCCGGCGGCGCACCTCTTCGCCACCGCCTGCCTTGGGCGGGGCGACCAGCGGACCGATCTCGGCGATCACCTTGGCCGCATCCGGGCGCTCGGCGCGGACATGGCCGTCGATGGCCTGGCGCATGGCGGCGAGATGGGCCGGCGAGGTGCCACAGCAGCCGCCGATGATGCGCGCGCCTGCATCGATGGCGAGCCGCGCATAATTGGCCATCAGCTCCGGCGTGCCGGAATAGTGGATATGATCGCCGTGGAATTGCGGGATGCCGGCATTGGCCTTGGCGATCACCACCACATCGGGATTGGCCTCGGTCATCGACAACACGGAGACCAGCAGGTCGGAAGCCCCGACGCCGCAATTGGCGCCGACCGCGACGGGATTGGGATCTACGCCGCCGGCAACCTCCGGCATGGCCGAGGGCGGAATGCCCATCATGGTCTTGCCGGCCGTGTCGAAGCTTGCCGTCACCGTATAGGGCATGCCGGCCTTGACCGCCGCCTTGGCCGCGGCGCGCATCTCCTCGGCGGCCGACATCGTCTCGATCCAGATCACGTCGGCGCCGCCTTCCTTGAGCCCTTCGATCTGCTCGACGAAGATCTCGACGGCCTCGTCCTCGGTCAGCGGCCCGAGCGGCTGGAACAGGTCGCCGGTCGGGCCGACCGAGCCGGCCACCACCACCGGACGGCCCGCGCCGTCCGCAACCTGGCGTGCATTGCGCGCCGCCGCGGCATTGAGTTCCTTCACGCGCCCGTCGAGCTTGTGCAGCGCCAAGCGCCGGCGATTGCCGCCGAAGGAATTGGTCAGGATGATATCGGCCCCGGCATCGACGAAGGATTGATGCAGCGCGTGGATGCGGTCGGGATGGTCGAGGTTCCACATCTCCGGCGGATCGCCCGACATCAGGCCCATCTCGAACAGATTGGTTCCGGTGGCCCCATCTGCGAGCAGCACGGGCTTTTGAGCCAGAAGTTCGGTCAGGCGCATGGCGTGTCCTTCATCGAGAAACCATGCTTCCACATAGGCCTTTGCGGGCGCGATTCAAGCAGGAATGTCCGGGAACGGCCTCGCTCCCAAAAACAGCAACGCCGGGACAAGCCCGGCGTTGCAGAAGCGGTGAAGGAAGAGACGGCCTCAGTTCGGCACGCCCGCCTTCGGATCCGGCGGGAAATAAGCGCTCTTCTGCACGCCATGCAGCAGGTCGATCGCCTTGTTGAGCTGGGTATCGTCCTTCTCGTTGGCGGGCACATAGGCCGAGGAGCCGCCCTCTTCGGTCTTGTCCGCATCCGGATTGGCCAGATGGCCCTTCAGGCCGGACTCGCCCTTGGTCTGATCCTTGCCCTTGAGATCGTCCGGCACGTTCTCCTGCACCACGATCTCCGGATCGATGCCCTTGGCCTGGATCGAGCGTCCGGACGGGGTGTAGTAGCGCGCCGTGGTCAGGCGCAGCGCGCCATTGCCCTGCAGCGGGATGATGGTCTGCACCGAGCCCTTGCCGAAGGAACGCGTGCCCAGGATGGTGGCACGCTTGTGGTCCTGCAGGGCGCCGGCGACGATTTCCGAAGCCGAGGCCGAGCCGCCATTGACCAGCACGATCACTGGCTTGCCATTGGTCAGGTCGCCGCCACGGGCGGAATAGCGCTGCACGTCATCGGCCTGGCGGCCGCGCGTGGACACGATCTCGCCGCGCTCGAGGAAGGCATCGGAGACCTGGATCGCCTGGTCGAGCAAGCCGCCCGGATTGTTCCGGAGGTCGATGATGTAGCCCTTGAGCTTGTCCTGCCCGATCTCCTTGCTCAGCTTGTCGATATTCTTCTTCAAGCCGTCGAAGGTCTGCTCGTTGAACTGGGTGATGCGGATATAGCCGATGTCGTCGCCGGTCTTCTTGGCCTTGACCGACTGCACCTTGATGATGTCGCGCACCACCTTGATGTCGATCGGCTCGCCCTTGTTGCGCAGGATCTTCAGGGTGATCGGCGTGTTGACGGCGCCGCGCATCTTGTCGACGGCCTGCTGCAGCGTCATGCCCTGCGTCGCCTCGCCGTCGATGGCGGTGATCAGGTCGCCCGCAAGCACGCCCGCCTTGGAAGCCGGCGAATCATCGATCGGCGAGACCACCTTGATGGCACCGTCTTCCTGGGTCACCTCGATGCCGAGACCGCCGAACTCGCCCTTGGTCTGGACCTGCATGTCCTGGAAGCTCTTGGCATCCATATAGCTCGAATGCGGATCGAGCGAGGTCAGCATGCCATTGATGGCCGCTTCGACCAGCTTGCCGTCCTCAGGCTGCTCGACATAGTCCGAACGCACCCGCTCGAACACGTCGCCGAACAGGTTGAGCTGCTTGTAGGTGTCGGTGACGGCGGCGTTGGCACCGCCCATCAGCAGCAGGTGGGGCTGCGTTACCGCGATCGTCGCGATCGCGCCCATGGCCACGCCGCAGAACAGAATGGGAAGCTTGCGAATCATCCGCGTGCCTTCTCGCCTTGATTGGCCCACCACGGGGTGGGGTCTATGGAAACACCGTCTTTGCGAAACTCTATATATAGGGCGGGTTGCCTTGCGCTTGAAGCACCGCCAAACGCCGCAGCCGTCGCCTGCATTCCCGTATCTGTCTTACCCAAGCCCGCCTGTGATCCCGGATCGGCATCCGATCCCAGAGACGGACCTGAACCCATGGCGGCAACCGGCTCGCCCGTCAAGACAAACTGGCCCAGCCCCACATTGATCTTATCCATGCCGGCCATCACGATATGATACCCGCCACCGGCATTGATGATCAAGAGTTGGCCGTAGGAGCGGAACTTGCCGGCGAAGACGACCCAGCCGTCGCAGGGCGCGGTGACGCTGGCGCCGGGCGTCGCTGTCAGGGTCATGCCCTTGGCCGCGCCGCCATTGCCGTCATCGGCACCGAAGCCGCGCAGCATCGCGCCAGTTACCGGCAGGCGCAGCAGGCCCTTGGCCTGGTCGAAGGGCATGGCCGGGGTCAGGCGGCTCGGATCCTGCAGGGCGGCAAGGGACGGCCGAGCCTGGTTCGTCGCCGCATCGGCCGTGTCGGCGGCACGCTTGGCCGGCGCCACCTCGCGCTCCATGCGGGCGATCAAATCTTTGAGATTGGCCGCTTCCTGCGCCAAAGCGGTGGCATGGGCCTGCTCGGTGGCGAGGGTATTCTGCTCCTGGGCCAGCACCTTCTGGCGCTCCTCGACCAGAAGCTGGGTGCGGGTGCGTTGCTCGGCCAGGGTGATCAGCGCCTGTTTGAGCGTGTCGCGTTCGACGGTGATCTCCCCGCGCACCCGGGCCAGTTCCTTGAGATCGGCCACGAGGGCCTGCATTTCCTGGCGCATTTCCGGCAGCACTGCACCCAGCAGCATCGCCGTGCGCACCGCTTCCAGCGCGTCGTCCGGACTGACCAGCAGGGCCGGCGGCGGATTGCGCCCCATGCGCTGCAGCGAGGCCAGCACCTCGATCAGCAGGCCGCGCTTGGAATCGAGCGAGACGCGGATATTGTCCTCGTTGCTGTCGAGCGAAGCCAGCCTTGCCTCCGCCCCCAGCACCTTGGCCTCGGTCTCATGCGTCTGGTTGCCGGTCTCGACCAGTTGCTGGCGCAGCTTCTCGCTGTCGGCCCCGATGGCCTGGATCTCCTTGCGCAGGCGGGCCAGGGTCTCGTCGGACAGTTTGATCTCGCCCTGGATGCGTGCGAGGTCCTGGCGCTTGGCGGCCGCCCCGTCGGTGGCGGACGGGGCCGCAGCCGGAACATCCTGGGCCGCTGGCGGCGTCTCGGCTCTTGCCGACGGCAAGGCCACGCACAGCGCCAGCAACGCCCCGGCAAGGACGGAGCCGATGATCGAGTTTGCGCTGTCGTGGTTCATTCCAGATTGATGCGACCAATATGGTTAACGAAGTTTCAATCGTTAACGATTCTTCATTGTTGTCGAGGGATAGTGGCGTGTCATCCCGTCTTTTCTGGGGCAGACCGGCCATACCACCGGGAAATGGCCTGTCGCGATGTCATGCGAATCGCGATTTTTTTCCAATTTGGCGCTTTGACGCATTTTCTCAACCAAAAATGCTGTAAGGGGCCTCATCCCGCCGCGAACATGCCGCAATCGCACTGCCGTCATGCCCGCCTGCCATTCAACCATGCAGTCGCTTCGGTGGCTGCATCGAACAAGGTGCGATTTCCTTGGATCATGCCTTGTTCAAATTGCCTGTTTGACGCGCTTTCTTAATCGACAAGTCTGTCAACTTTTCAGGAAAGCGCTTTAGGGACGATCATGCTGCGCCGCTTCTACGACTGGATGATCCGCATTTCGGAAAGTCCCCGGGCCGTCTGGGCCCTCGGCATCGTTTCCTTTGCCGAAAGCTCCTTCTTTCCCTTTCCGCCCGACGTCATGCTGGTGCCGATGGCGGTCGCCAAACCCAAGAGGGCCTGGCTCTATGCCGCCGTCTGCACCGTCACCTCCGTGCTGGGCGGCGTGTTCGGCTACATGATCGGCTGGCTGCTCTACGACACCGTCGGTTCCTGGCTGATCCGGGCCTATGGCTATGAGCACGGCGTCGAGCAATTCCGCTGCCTCTATGCCCAGTATGGCAGCTGGATCATCCTGATCAAAGGCCTGACGCCGATCCCCTACAAGATCGTCACCATCACCTCCGGCTTTGCCGGCTACAGCCTGTTCTGGTTCGTCCTGCTGTCCCTGCTCACGCGCGGCGCCCGCTTCTTCATCCTGGCCGGCATCCTCAACCTGCTGGGCGAGCGTATCCGCACCTTTATCGAGAAGCACCTGACGGTCGTCGCCATCGCCTTCGTGGTGGTGCTGGTTGGCGGGTTCTTCGTCGTCGAACATCTGATGCCCACCGGTGGTAGTGCCACATGCCAGTAAATCTCAGTTCCCGCGCCGCATTGGCGGCCGGATTGATCGGCCTCGTCGTCATCGTCAGCGCCCTGGTGCTGCAGCATGGCTTCGGCTACGCCCCCTGCCCGCTCTGCCTGGAGCAGCGCTGGCCCTATTACATCGGCGTGCCCATCGCCTTCATCCTCGCTTTCATCGGCGACAGACTGCCCCGGAAGGTCATGGCCGCGGCGCTGCTGCTGCTCGCCATCCTCTTCGCCTATGGCTGCGGCCTCGGCATCTACCAGGCGGGCGCGGAGTGGGAATATTGGCTCGGTCCGGCCAATTGCGCCGCGGGCAATATCGGCTCCAACCCAGCCAATGTCGGCGGGCTGCTCGATGCGATCGACAGCTCCACCGTGGTATCCTGCACCAATCCGAGCCTGCGCATCCTCGGCCTCTCCCTGGCCGGCTGGAACGCCATCGTCATGGCCGTGATGGTGCTGATCTCGCTGAAGGGGGCTTTGAGCGCGGCCAAGTCTGGCTGAGGAAGCGCTGTCATCCCGGACGCGGCGCAACACGAAGTGATGCGGCGCAGATCCGGGATCGCCTTCCCGTTCGAGCACCTTCTTCGCCTTACGATCCCGTGCGCGATGCAGCATGCAATGCTGCGTCGCTGACACGGGATGACCACATTTCAGATCACGTTGAGCTCGAAGACCGGCCTGTTCTCGATCACGCGCGAATAGTCGAATACCGAGAGGTCGAGCGTCTGGAAGCGGCCCGTCGTGATCAGTTCGGCAACCGCGCGTCCGGCGGCGGGTGCCTGCTGCAGGCCGTGGCCTGAAAAGCCGTTGAGGAAGAAAAAGTTCGGCATGGAAGGATGCGGGCCGATCACCGCATTCTGGTCGAGCGTGTTGTATTCATAATGTCCCGCCCAGGCGCGCACGAGCTTGAGCTCCTCCAGCGCCGGGACCTGGGTGGCGAGCGCCGGCCAGACCGCCTCCTCGAACAAGCTGTAGTCGACCTCGAAATCGCCATCGGCCCGCTTCTCGCCGCGTTCGTCCTCGGCACCGCCGCAGATATAGACGTCGCCTTCCGGCCGGATATAGATGCCGCCCGGCTCGACCAGCAGCGGCATGCGCGGCAACTCGGTCTTGCAGCGCACCACGAAGACGGAACGCTTGCGCGGCTCGACCGGCAAGGCGAGGCCGGCGAGGGCGGCAACGTCGCCGCCCTGCGGCCCCGCCGCGTTGACCAGCGTGCCGCAGGCGATGCGCCCGCCCGATTTCAGCCTGACCGCCTCGGCCTTGCCATCCCGGTGATCGATGCCCACCACCTCGTCCTTGACATAGACGGCGCCGGCATCCCGGGCCGCCTTGCGGAAGAGATCGAGCAGGGAATGGGCATCGAACCAACCCTCGCCCCGGCGGCCATAGGCACCGGCGGCGATGCCCTCGACATTGAGCCAGGGAAATTCATGGCTGAGGGCCTCGGGGCCGAGCAGTTCGATCGCCGTGCCCTCGGCCTGCTGGACCTGCCAGTTCTGCTCGAGGATCGCCTTGCCACCCTCGCTCGCCAGCAGGAGGTAGCCGCCCTCATGAAAGCCGATATCGGCGCCCGGCCCGAAGCGCTCCTTGAGACCGCGCATGATCTCCAGCCCGAACAGGCTCATGCGGATGTTCTCGGGCGTGGAGAATTGCTGGCGGATCGAGGCCGCCGAGAGGGTGGTGGAGGAATGGGCGTAGGTGGGATCCCGCTCGATCACGGTGACGGTGCCGGCAAAACCGAGCTGGACCTTGAGGAAATAGGCGGTAGCGGAGCCCATGGCGGCGCCGCCGACGATGACGATGTCCGAGGAGGAAGGGATCACGAGAAACTCGCTGGCAGAAGGGGCGATTGCACCCGGGGGTCGGCCTTTCTATGATCGGAGACGGGATATGCGCAACGTCCTCGAGCAAAGCGCGTTCAAGCATGAACGCTCATTTGCTCTATCTCTTTGTTTCCAAGCCAATCCGAGGGATTGGCTCGAACGTCTTTGCGATTCGAGGCGACTCCGTCAAATCGCAAAACGCCATGGGAGAGTGTCTGTGAGTTCCTGGCGGCCGCAGCCTGCAAGCGACCTGCCCGACGGGCTGATCCTGTTCGACGGGGTCTGCGTGCTGTGTTCAGGCATGGTGGCCTTCGTGATCCCCCGCGATGCCGTCGGCCGGTTTCGATTCGTCGCCGTCCAGAGCGAGGCGGGCACCACGCTCGCCCGCCGCTTCGGCATCCGGACTGACGATCCCGAGGCTGTCGCCGTGGTCAGCGACGGCATGGCCTATTTCAAGGCGGACGCGGCCATCGCCATCGGCCGGGGCCTGCCGGGCTGGCGCTGGGCGATCGTGCTGAAGGCTCTTCCCCGGCCCGTGCGGGACTTTCTCTATGACCGCATCGCCCGCAACCGCTATCGCCTGTTCGGCAGGCGCGAAAGCTGCCTGATGCCGACCCCGGAGATCCGTTCGCGCTTCATCGCCACCTTGCCCGATCTGGCGAGCGCGGCATGATCGAGGCCGACATCACCGTCCGGCGCGCCGGCTTCACGCTCGAATCGGCCTTCACCTCCGATGGCGGCATCACCGCCTTGTTCGGACGCTCGGGCTCGGGCAAGACCACGCTCCTCAACGCTATGGCCGGGCTGATCCGGCCCGACAATGGCCATATCCGCCTGGATGGGCAGACGCTGTTCGAAGCCTCCACGCGCATCTTCCTCGCCCCGCATCGGCGCCGGATCGGCCTCGTCTTCCAGGACGCCCAGCTTTTCCCGCACCTGACCGCCCGGCAGAATCTTCTTTATGGCCGCTTCTTCAACCGCCGATTCTTCAACGTCGCGGCCGGCCCGAAGCTCGATTTCGACGCAGTGGTCGGCGTGCTCGGCATCGGAAAGCTGCTGGAGCGCCGCCCAAATGCGCTTTCGGGGGGCGAGAAGCAGCGCGTCGCCATTGGCCGCGCTCTGCTGGCCTCCCCTCGCCTCCTGCTGATGGACGAGCCCCTCGCCGCCCTCGACACCCCGCGCAAGCTCGAAATCCTGCCGCTGATCGAACGCGTGCGCGACGAGATGAAAGTGCCGATTCTCTATGTCTCGCACGCGGTGGAGGAGGTCGCGCGCCTCGCCGCCCGTGTCGTGGTCCTGGAAGCCGGCAAGGTCAGCCGTATCGGCACGCCGCAGGAAGTGCTGGCGCCGGCTCCAAATTCACTCCTTGGCCCGCTCTCCAATCAGCGCTTCGAGACGGTCTCACTGCTGGAAGCGCGGGTGCGCAGCTACGACGAGCATTACGGCCTCTCGACCCTGGATCACCCCGCCGGCCCGATCAGCATTCCCGGCCGCGCCGGCACGCCCGGCGCCAAGGTCCGCGTGGTGGTGCGCGGCTCCGACGTTTCGCTCGCCATGAAGCGCCCGGGAGCGGTGTCGATCCGCACCATGCTGGCGGGTGAGGTCAAGACGATCGATGCCGATGATGGTCCGGTCGCCCGCGTCGATCTCGCGCTGTCCGGCGGCGACATGCTGTCCGCCTTCATCACCCGCAACGCCGTGGATGAACTGGGCCTGGGCCAGGGCGACACCGTGCTGGCCATGATCAAGGCCGCCTCGATCGATGCGCGTTGAGGGCTAGCGGGCCTTCTTCACCTCGTCCAGCCAGCGCCGGGCCGCTTCGTGATGGCGCGGCTGGATGGCGCCGGAGACCATGCGGATGGCGGCATAGAGGATGGCGGCATCGTCGGTGAAGCCGAGGCCGACGATGAAATCGGGAACGACGTCGAAGGGCAGCACGAAATAGGCAAGCGCAGCGGCCAGCGTCGCCCTTACCTTGAAGGGCGTATCGCGATCGAGCACCGCGTAATAGGCGGCCAAGAGATCGGAAGCAAAGGGGACATGGGCGAGCGCCAGCTTCAGCTTGGGCAGGAAATCGGCCTTGAGCTGCTCCTTGCGCCGCTCGAAACGACGGCCGGCATCGTCATACATACGCGACTGTGTGACCATGGTACCCTCCTCAACGCGAAAGCATGTGGCCCCGCCTTCAGCGGTTTCAAGCGCTACATACCCTTGCGTCATGAAAATATTTCGATCTGCATGGCTGCTCTGCGCCCAAAATCCGCCAGGATCTCGGGATTCGCGTTCTAATCCATTGCACTGAGCCCGCCGACAGGATATCGCATCGCAGCAAGATTATAACGGGTCGAAACTGGAGGTCCTTCCGATGGCCGATCCAAACGCGTCCGCCGGCAAATCTGGTCTGGCTGATTCGCGTCCCTTGTCGCCGCATTTGCAGATCTATCGCTGGCCGATCACCATGACGATGTCGATCCTGCACCGCGTCACCGGCGGGGCTCTCTATGTCGGTACCTTGCTGCTCGCCTGGTGGCTTCTGGCCGCGGCGACCAGCCCCTCGGCCTTCGCCTGGGTGCAATGGGTGATCGGCAGCCCGATCGGCCTCCTGATCCTGTTCGGCTATACCTGGGCCCTGATGCACCACATGCTCGGCGGCATCCGCCACTTCATCTGGGACTTCGGCCACGGCCTCGGACCGGGCGAACGCGATACCTATGCCTGGGCCAATCTGATCGGGTCGGTGGTGCTCACCGTGCTGATCTGGCTCATCGGCCTGCTGGCCTTCTGAGGATCCGACATGAGCAAGAGCCTCAAGACCCCTCTCGGCCGCGTGCGTGGCCTCGGTTCGGCCAAGTCCGGTACCCATCATTTCTGGCTGCAGCGCCTCACCGGCGCCGCCATGGTGCCGCTCACCATCGCCTTCGTGCTGACGGTGGTCTGCCTTGCCGACGCGAGCCAGGCCACGGCGATCGCCACCTTGTCGTCGCCGCTCGTCGCCATTCTGCTGTTCCTGTTCATCATCGCCGGCATCGTCCATATGCGGGCCGGCATGCAGGTGATCATCGAGGATTACGTCGAGACCGAAAGCCTGAAGATCCTGGCGGTACTCGCCAACACCTTCTTCTCGCTGCTTGTGGGGGCTGCGTGCCTCTACGCTCTGCTGAAATTGAATTTCGGGATGTAACCCAGTTTCGGGGTATTTATTTATGGCCGAAGGCACTGTTAACAATCCCTCCGCCCTGGGCACCGCCTATCCCATCACCGACCACACCTATGACGTCGTGGTCGTCGGTGCCGGCGGTGCGGGCCTGCGCGCCGTGGTCGGCTGTTCCGAGGCCGGACTGCGCACCGCCTGCATCACCAAGGTCTTCCCGACGCGCTCCCACACCGTGGCCGCCCAGGGCGGCATCGCCGCCTCGCTCGGCAATATGGGCCGCGACGACTGGCGCTTCCACATGTACGACACCGTCAAGGGGTCGGACTGGCTGGGCGACCAGGACGCCATCGAATATCTGGTGCGCAACGCGCCGGCCGCCGTCTACGAGCTCGAGCATTGGGGCGTGCCCTTCTCGCGCACCGAGGACGGCCGCATCTACCAGCGCCCCTTCGGCGGCATGACCACCGATTTCGGCAAGGGCATCGCCCAGCGCACCTGCGCCGCCGCCGACCGGACCGGCCACGCCATGCTGCACACGCTCTATGGCGCGGCGCTCAAGCACCAGGCCGAGTTCTTCGTCGAATATTTCGCCCTCGACCTGATCATGGACGAGGAGGGCCGCTGCCGCGGCATCGTGGCGCTGAAGATGGATGACGGTACCATCCATCGCTTCCGCGCCCACCGCACCATCCTGGCGACCGGCGGCTATGGCCGTGCCTATTTCACTGCGACCTCGGCCCATACCTGCACCGGCGACGGCAATGCCATGGTGCTCAGGGCGGGCCTGCCGCTGCAGGACATGGAGTTCGTGCAGTTCCACCCCACCGGCATCTACGGCGCCGGCTGCCTGATCACCGAAGGCGCCCGCGGCGAAGGCGGCTACCTCACCAATTCGGAAGGCGAGCGCTTCATGGAGCGTTATGCCCCCTCGGTGAAGGACCTCGCCCCGCGCGACATGGTCTCGCGCGCCATGACCATGGAAATCCGTGAGGGCCGCGGCGTCGGCAAGCGCAAGGATCACATCTTCCTGCATCTCGACCATCTGGATCCCAAGATCCTGGCCGAGCGCCTGCCGGGCATCTCCGAATCGGCCCGCATCTTCGCCGGCGTCGACCTCACCAAGGAGCCGATCCCGGTGCTGCCGACGGTGCACTACAATATGGGCGGCATCCCCACCAATTATCACGGCGAGGTGCTGACCAAGAAGGGCAACGATCCCGATGCGATCGTGCCCGGCCTGATGGCGCTGGGGGAAGCGGCCTGCGTCTCCGTGCACGGCGCCAACCGCCTCGGCTCCAATTCCCTGATCGACCTCGTGGTCTTCGGCCGTGCGGCGGGCCTGCGTTGCGCCGAGATGCTCAAGCCTGGCGAGAAGCATGCCGACCTGCCGGCCGATTCGGCCGAGAAGGCCCTCTCCCGCTTCGATCGCCTGCGCTATGCCAAGGGCGGCACGCCGACGGCGGAGCTGCGGCTCTCGATGCAGCGCGTGATGCAGAACGATTGCGCGGTTTATCGCACCGGCACCTCCCTTGCCGAGGGTAAGGAGAAGATCCACCAGGTCTGGCAGAGCGCCGACGACGTCCGCGTCACCGACCGCTCGCTGATCTGGAACTCGGACCTGATCGAGACGCTGGAATTCGACAATCTGATCAGCCAGGCCGTGGTCACCATGGATGGCGCGGAGAACCGCACCGAAAGCCGCGGCGCCCATGCGCGCGAGGATTTCCCCAACCGTGACGACCAGAATTGGATGAAGCACACGCTGGCCTGGGCCGATACCGAGAAGAAGTCCGTCAGCATCGATTACCGGCCAGTGCACACCTACACCATGTCGAACGACGTCCAGTACATCGAGCCGAAGGCACGCGTTTATTGAGAAAGGCAGCTCGCTGACGCGAGCCGCCAGCCTGACATCATCAGACTTATCCGGGCGCCTTGCCGCAGCCCACGAGAGACCCGAAAATGGTTCAGCTCACACTTCCCAAGAACTCCCGCATCGTCGGCGGCAAGGTCTGGCCGAAGCCGGAGAACCAGAAGAATCTGCGCGAGTTCAAGATCTACCGCTACGATCCGGACGGTGAGACGAATCCGCGCACCGATACTTATTTCGTCGATCTCGACGATTGCGGCCCGATGGTGCTGGACGCCATCATCTGGATCAAGAACACCATCGATCCGACGCTGACCTTCCGCCGCTCCTGCCGCGAAGGCATTTGCGGCTCCTGCGCCATGAACATCGACGGCGCCAACACGCTCGCCTGCACCAAGGCGATGGACGACATCAAGGGCGTGATCAAGATCTATCCGCTGCCGCATATGCCGGTGGTGAAGGACCTCGTGCCCGATCTCACGCGCTTCTACGCCCAGCATGCCTCGATCGAGCCCTGGCTGAAGACCGACACGCCCCAGCCCGAGAAGGAATGGCGCCAGACCCATGGCGACCGTGAAAAGCTCGATGGCCTCTACGAGTGCATCCTGTGCGCCTGCTGCTCCACCTCCTGCCCGAGCTATTGGTGGAACGGCGACCGCTATCTCGGCCCGGCTGCCCTCCTGCAGGCCTATCGCTGGCTTATCGACAGCCGTGACGAGCGCACCGGCGATCGCCTGGACGAGCTGGAGGACCCCTTCAAGCTCTATCGCTGCCACACCATCATGAACTGCGCCCAAACCTGCCCGAAGGGTTTGAACCCGGCCAAGGCAATCGCCGAAATCAAGAAGATGATGGTGGCAAGGCAGGTGTAAGCATGGCACTTGCCTCGCAAGAGCCTGTATCGGCACCGATGCGCCGGGCTATCCAGCAAAGGCTCGAGCAGATTCGGGCCGAAGAGAATGCCCGAATTTTGCTGGCAGTCGAGTCGGGCAGCCGTGCTTGGGGGTTCTGGTCTCCCGACAGCGATTACGATGTCCGCTTTGTCTATGTCAGAGACGCCCAGGACTATCTGTCCATCGAGCCACCTCGTGATGTGATTGAACGACCCATTTCCGATGAGCTCGATTTCGCCGGGTGGGATCTCGCCAAGACGCTGAAGCTTATCTTCAAGTCGAATGCAGTGATTCTTGAATGGCTGCAATCGCCCATTCACTATGGGGGCGATGACGCTTTCGCTTCTGCCATCCTCGACTTTGCCAGGCCCCGGCTCGACGAGAAGGCTCTCGCCTATCACTATCTCAATCTGGCACGCAGCCAGATCAATCGGTTCCTGGATGATCCAGCCCTGGTCCGCGGCAAGAAGTATTTCTACGTCATTCGGCCTGCACTGACATTGCGCTGGCTCCGTTTGCACGGTGCGACTGCCGTCCCACCGATGGACTTCGGGAGGCTCACCCGGGAGACGTGCCTGCCGGACGCCATTCTCGAAACCCTGGCAGGACTGCTCGAACAGAAGAAGAAGGAGAGGGAGTTCGGCTTGATCCCCCGGAATCCCGCGTTGGACGCCTTGATCCATGCCGAAGTGCAGGACGGAGAACAACGCGCCCGGCGCCCTGCCCAGCGCAAATCAGCGAACGACATAGAAGCCGCAGACGCCTTTCTTCGCACATGGATTCACAACGCCGCGTAGGTATCACGGCCGAATGCCGGCCGGGGCTCGCGGATGGTTCTCCTCACCGCACCGGGCCGGTGACGTCAACGTCTTCCACCGGCGGCTGCCGGCCGAGTTCGTTGCGATCGAGCCGCGGCGAGGCGGCGGCCGGCACCGTGGCGGGCGCGTGGAGCGTGAGCTTGGGCAGTTCGAGATTGCTGTCGACGCGGCCGATCGGAGCGGCTGCAGACGTCATCGTCGACAGGGCAACCAGCACTGCAACGGCGCTTGGGGCAGCCATGGGGTCTCTCCGGGACGTGTGACGTTCAGGCCACACCTTGGCGGAATTGATTTAAGCAAGCCTTAAGATCATCCGGCCTATCAAAGAATCGACACAGAACCAGCTCAACAGGGTCGTGCATTCTCGCTATCCGACTTCCCCTACGGTATGCGGGATTGTCCGGCCGATTATCGCATGCGGCATTACGCTTCTTGCTGTCGCCACCTGCCTCGATCTGATATTGGCAGTACCTGTTAACTCTGACTGGGACCGGATGGACCGATGAGATTTTCCGCGCTGGCAATTCTACCCTGTGCCCTGCTGCTGGCGTCGTGTGCGTCATCCACTCGTCTTGGCGACGCTTTCGATTTCGGCAGTTCCCAACGTCCCCCGCCGGATGCCGGCCGGCCCGTACCGGCGCCGGAGCCGCTGATGGCGGCACCGACGGAGGACGTGACCTCCCAGCCTTTGCCGCCCGCCGGCGGCGAGGCGACGCCCGGCGGCACCGCTGCTGCGCCGTCCACCTCGCTTGCCCCGCCGAGCAACCAGGTCGCAGCCCTGCCGACAGCACCGCGCCCCTCTTCTACCAGCAGCATCTCCGGCAGTTGGAAGATCTCCGATGCCGCACGCGGCAGCTGCAACATCTCGCTGACGCGCCAGGCCCTGCTCGACGTCTACCGCGCCTCCCCCTCGGGCTGCCAGGCCGGTTCGCTCGCCAAGGTCAATGCCTGGCAGCAGCGCGGCCAGGAGATCGACCTGCTCGAGCCGGGTGGCCGTACGGCTGTGCGCCTGTTCCCGACGGGCGACGGCGCCTATGAAGGCGCGGCCACGCTGTCGGGCGCCAAGATCCGGATGACCCGCTAGAGAGGGCTGCTTTCAGCAAGCAGGCGTCCCGGGGCAGGCTCACAGCCTGCCCTTTGTCTTTGTAGATCCCGGCGGACAAGGAACGGCAGGCCGGCGGACGAGCCGGCCCTGTCCAACTCATCCCTGCACAGGCGCACGCCCATAGGGATGGATCAGCGTGTCGTGCTCGGTGATGAAGTAGCGCCGGGCTACATCCCAATAGCCGTCATAGACCAGGCCGCCATTCTCGCGAATCACCCGCTCGCGGTTGGCGCGATACCAGGCCGGGATCTCGTACCAGGGCATCATCGGATTGTCGTGATGCACGACATGCAGATTGTTGTAGAGGAAGAGCAGCCCGAAGACCGGCGCATTCTCGACGATGGCCGTACGCTCTTCCACCTCGTTCTCGGCACGGTGCTCGGCGAAGGAACGCACCAGCATCAGCGCCGTAGCCGGATAGACGATCGCTGCAAAATACACGAGCGGATTGAGATCGCACACCAGCACCAGCCAGGCCAGCACCACCAGGAGCTGCAGGGCATGGCTGGTCCAGATTCGGCGATGCATTGGCTCGCCATTCCATACGGCGCGGGCTTCGCGGGTGAGGAAGGTCGACATCGCCCGCGCCGGACCGATGGTCATCCGGCCGAGGAAGGTGGAATTGGCGCGAATCGCCCAGGCATGGAAGCGGCCGAGCCGGTCCCACTGCTCCTGCGTCCAGTAATGTGATTCGGGATCATCGAGCGGGTCGGTCAGCCGCTCGTCCCGGTGATGCAGCAGATGGCTGATGCGATAGGATTCATAGGGCAGCCACAAGAGCAGCGGCCAGCAGCCGATCCAGCGGTTGAGGGCGCGGTTCGCGGTCGGATGGCCGTGAATGACCTCGTGCTGGAGGGAGGCGTGCCAAGCGACCGTCCAGGCCCCGAGCGGGATCCAGATCCAGAGCGGGATTGCCGCATGAAAATAGGTCAATAACCCCCAAAGACTATAGATTATAGACGCAAGAACGACCGTCGGCCACTCGACCGCCTTCCGTCTCCGCCGCGCCTGAATCTCAGCCTTACGCATTCAAATCACTCCACAATTACAGTGATGATGCGGTGAAAGCCCAAATCACACAAGGATTGTGTTGTCGCATAACATTGACATTTGTCGTCTAATGCTCTCTCTTGTAGATTATTCTATTCTTTGTTGACCAATATAAACATCCAGGGCAAAAAATGGCGCATCCCTCCGCGGCACAGAGCTTTCGTGACCGACTCGAACGGGTCATCGCCCAGACGGGCCTCAACCAGGCGGGCTTTGCCCGCCATGTCGGCATCGACCGCTCCACTCTGTCGCAATTGCTCTCGGCGGAGAACGACCGCCTGCCCCGGGCCGAAACCTTGGCGGCCATCGCCAAGGGGTGCCGTATCTCGATCGACTGGCTGCTGGGCCTGAGCCAGCGCGAGCAGATCGGTGCGGAACTGGTGGAAGCCGTGCTGACCATCGAGACCCAGGCCCACGCTCCCTTCAATGAGCGCTTCCTGCGCTGGCATGCCGAGGCAGCCGGGCGCAAGCTGCGCACCGTGCCGATGAGCTTTCCCGACTTCCTGAAGACCGACGAAGTGATGCAGTTCGAATATGCGGCGGCGCTCGGCCCCGATTCAAAGCCGGCACTGGCCGAGCGGCGGCGGCTGACCATTGCCTCCATCCGCGATGGCGGCGAGATGGAGGCCTGCGTCTCCGTCCAGGCGCTGGAACTCTTCGCCAGGGGCCACGCTCAATGGGAGGGTTTCGATGCCGCCGCCCGCAAGGCCCAGTTCAACACCATGGCCAGCCTGGTGGACGAGCTCTATCCGACGTTGCGGCTCAATCTCTACGATCTCAGGCAGACCTATTCGGCCCCCTTCACCATCTTCGGCAACTCCCGCGCCGCAGTCTATCTCGGGCCGACCTACCTGGTGCTCAATGCCAGCGAGCATATCCGCATGTTGACGCGCCGTTTCGAGGACATCGTACGCACCGCCACGGTTCAGCCCCATGTTGCGGCAGCCTATCTGCGCGATCTCGGCGCCTCTCTCGACTGAGAGGCCCGACGGGCGCATCCTCCACGCAAGATGAACGCCACGTGAACGGGTGCTTGCATGATTGTTCACACTAATCCGGTTATGGTCCGCCTCAAGTCAAGGGCATTCGCGATCGAATGCTCGTCTGCGCCAACGTTTCGTCTCGACGTCTCTTTGCGACCTCCGGTGATTCCGACTGGTCGCAAAGCGCTCTAGCATCTGGTCTGGAGAAGCTTCATGCCCTGCCGAGCCCTTTTGGGGGTGATTGCCGGTCTGGCCCTGCTGACCCTGGGCCTTCAGACCGACGTGAACGCTGCTTTCGCACAAAATTCGCTGAATAATTATGCCCAGACGCCACAGCAGGCACCGGCGCTGGGGCGCAGTCGAGGCCTTCCCCAGGCTCCCGACGAGATCGGCCAGGGACCGGACCAGGGACCCGACATGGCAGGCAATCCGCGCCTGTTGCCACCGCGCGCCATCATTTCGAGCCTCGCCGGCCGGGGATACCACAATGTCGTCATCAAGCGGGTACGCGGCGACAGTTATATCGCCGAGGCGGAGGGTTCGGAAGGCGGGCGCGTGCTCATCGTCATCGACGGCCATACCACCGAAATTACGGGATTGCGGCAATTGGGCTGGGCTCGCCCGCCCCGACAATGGGACAATGACAGTTGGGTCCCGCCGCGTCCCTGGAGTGGTCCACGCTGGTAGGCTCGAGCCGAAGTTCAGTTCCTGGCTCGATAGCTCGGCGTGCTCCGGAGCGGTCCGGCAGCCCGCCTGCGCCCTCGGCGCGGGCGGGCTCGTTATTTGACGCTGCCGCGGCAAAAAATGCTAAGGAGCAAGTCATGCTCCAGCCTACTGGCCCCCGGCTCCACGACAGCCCCGACAATCCCTGCCCGGCCGGCGCCATCGTCGAGGCGCTCACCACCCGGGACGGCATCACTTTGCGCACGGCGCGCTGGCCCTCGCTGTCACCGCATCCCAAGGGAACGGTCTGCCTGTTCCAGGGGCGCTCCGAATTCATCGAGAAATATTTCGAACTCATCCGCGAATTGCGGGCGCGGGGCTTTGCCGTGGCAACCCTCGATTGGCGGGGGCAAGGCGGATCCGGCCGTCTGCTGCGCGACGGCCGCCTCGGCCATATCGACGATTTCGGCGATTTCGGGCCGGATCTCGATGCCTTCATGCGCAAGATCGCCTTGCCCGAATGTCCCGGCCCCTTCTATGGGCTGGCCCATTCGATGGGCGGCGCCATCCTGTTCGCCAATCTGCCGCCCGGCTCGATCTGGTTCGATCGGCTCGTCGTCACCGCGCCCATGATCGAGATCGACCGCAAGCCCCCCGGTGCGCGCTGGCTCGCCCGTTTCCTCGGCGGGCTCGGGCTGGGACGGCTGATCGTGCCGGGCTGGTCGCCCCGCCCGGTCGGGCTCAAGCCTTTCGACGGCAATCCGGTGACCTCTGACAAGGCCCGCTATGACCGCGCCGCCCGCATCGCCCGCGACGCCCCCGAGCTTGCCATCGGCGGGCCGACGATCGGCTGGGTCCGGGCTGCCTTCCGGGTGATGGACCGGCTGGCCGACCCGCGCTTCGGAGCGGATTGGCGGATCCCCACCCTGGTCCTGCTGGCGGGCGACGATCACGTCGTCTCCTCACCGGCCGCCCAGCATTTCGCGGCCAAGCTCTATGCCACCCGGACCTTGACCCTGCCCGGCTCGCGCCACGAGATCACCCAGGAACGCGACGCCATCCGCGAGGCCTTCTGGGCCGCCTTCGACGCCTTCGTGCCGGGCACGCAGGCGTAAGTCCGGGACCGCAGGAGATCCTCAGCCCTGTGCCTGCAGCAGGGAAAGCGCCGCCGCATGCACGCGCGCATCGCCCGCCGCGACGATGCGGCCGCCGGCCTGGGCTGGACCGCCATCCCAGGTGGTGATGACGCCGCCGGCGCCTTCCACGATCGGGATCAGGGCCGTGATGTCGTAAGGCTGCAGGTTGGATTCGATCACCAGGTCGACCAGGCCCATCGCCAGCATGGCATAGGCATAGCAGTCGCCGCCATAGCGCGAGAGCTTCACCTTCTCTTCCACGACGGAGAACAAGGCCCGATCGGCCTCGGCCATCAGGCGGGGGCTGGTGGTGTAGAGCACGGCGTCGGCGAGGCCTGCGCAGGAGCGGGTGCGCATGGCGCGCTCGCCACCGGGGCCGCGATATTTGGCCGAGCCGCCATCGCCCGAAAAACGCTCGCGCGTGAAGGGCTGGTGCATCATGCCATAGCAGGGCTGGCCATTGCGCAGGAGGCCGATCAGCGTGCCCCAGCCGACCATGCCGGAGATGAAGGACTTGGTGCCGTCGATCGGGTCGAGCACCCAGACGAATTCGGCATCCAGGCGTTCGGAGCCATATTCCTCGCCCATCACGCCATGGCTGGGAAACATCGCTCGGATCTTCTGGCGGATCACCGCCTCGGCGCCTCGGTCGGCCTCCGTGACAGGATCGAAATTGCCGCCGCCGGACTTGTCTTCCGTGGCCAGGGCCGAACGGAAGAAGGGCAGGATCGTGGTGCCCGAAACATTGGCGAGCTCATCCACGAAGGCTTCGAAATCCACCGGTGCCATCTTTTTCTCCGCGCGGCCAGAGCGCTTCGTCTGTGCCGGTCTCCCCCTAGAGCAAAACGCGTTCAGGCGTGAACGCTTTTTTCTCTAGTTCGTTGATCCGACGCGTCTTTGCGATTCTTGGTGATTCCACCAAATCGCAAGACGCTTTAGAGCCTTTTGCGATCCGGCGAAATCGCCGGGGCACGCAAAGGCATGTCAACGAGGAGTTGGGGCAAAGCGCGTCTCGGTCTGAACGGGCTTTGCTCTAGAGCAGATTCCCGCCGGAGCAAACCGGTTTTTGAAAATGAAAACCCCGCCTCGCGGCGGGGTTCCGGGGCCCTGCTGCCAGCCGCCTGTCGGGGCCGGTGCCGGGACGCTACCGTGAAATTCGATTAGCGGCAGACGCGCACGCGCTCGACATGATAGCCGTAGTCGTACTGGTTCGGCACGCGCTGGCGCTCGAACCAGCAGCGGGGCTGCACATAGACCGGAGCGGGCTCGTAATAGCCATCGTCATAATCATAGCCGCGATCGCGGTTGCTCAGCGCGCCGCCCAGGAGCAGGCCGCCGACGAGGCCGGCTGCCGCACCGCCGGCGAAGGCGCCGCCGCGGCCGTAGCGAGCTTCGGCGGTACCGGTGGTCGCCATCGAGGCACCGGCAACAGTGGCAACAACCAGGGCCGATGCGAGAATTTTCTTCAACATGATCAATTCCTCACGGGGGGCGCTCCAGAAGCGCCACCATCGGTAGCTGCTTTGTGCCCTTGAACTCATGGGATGCACTTTAGGGGGTACAAGCTGAATGGACTATGAACGCTTCCGTCAGCTTTCGGACGGGTTTTGCGGGTCCAGCGCGACGATGTCGACGGCCGGTCCCAGGCGTTCGCGGGCGATCTCTATCACATGGCGATGGTGGGTGAACAGGATCTTCTGGAGCCCCGATTCCTTGGCCGCCAGCACCTGCAGCGCAGCGGCGACGCGCTCCTCGTCGAAGGTCATCACCAGATCGTCGCCGACGAAAGGCGGCACCTCCCGCCGCGCCGCCATGGCTTCGAGATGGGCGAGGCGTAGCGACAGATAGAGCTGGTCACGCGTGCCCTCGCTCAGGCCGCCGATGTCGGTGGTGCCGCCATCGGGCCGGCGTGCGGCCAGGCGCAGCCTGTCGGCTTCGTCATAGAGCGTGGCGATGCCGGCAAAGCCGCCGGCGGTGATGGTGGCGAACAGGCCGCCCGCCCGTGCGAGCAATGGCCCCTGCTCGGAGCGGAGCTGGCGCTCAAGCCCCGCCTCGAGCAGCAGGGAAGCCGCCTTCAGCACCAGATAGTCACGGGTGATGCGGGCAAGGTCGCTGCGGGCATCCTCCAACGCCTGGGCCGCCCCGGCAGCGCCGGCTTCCCGCTCGATCGCCTCGCGCCGCCGCCGCAATTCCCCGAGGGTCAGGGCCGCCTGCTTGTCCGCTTCGATCAGGCCGTTGAGTTCGGCCTGCACTGCCTCGCTCTCGCCCGCGGCCTCGTCGACGCCGATCTCGGCCACTTCGGCCCTTAGAGCCGCCTCTTCCAAACCGTCGCCCTGTCCGCCGAGTTCGGCCCGGGCCGCCGCGAGTTCACGGTCGAGGCCGGCGCGCAGGGCGAGATCGGCCGCCAGCGCGGCAAGCGCCGCTGGCTCGCGGCCGGCCTTGGCCGACAGGCCGGCAATGGCCTCGTCATGACCGCCTTGAGCCATCCCCGCCTTGGCCAGCGCTTCGCGGTAGCGATCCAGGCCTTCCCGTGCAGTGCGGCGACGGATCGCCGCATCGCGGGCGGCCGTCAGAGCCGCCATCAGGCCGAGAGCCGTCTCCGCCGGCTCGCCGCTCGCCTCGGAGGGGAGCCTGTCGACGAGGCCGGCAGCCCGCTGCGCGAAGGTGGTGCTGTCGTCGAGAATACTGGCGATGCGGTGCTCCAGGCTGCCGAGCTGGGCCAGCTTGCCCTGCACGGCGATCCAGAGCTCGCTCGCCTTGGCTGCTTCCTGGGGGCTCGCTTCCGGCGCCAGCCCGAGAACGGCGAGAGCCGCTGCCCAATCCGCCCGGGTGGCGTCGCGGGCGGCCTCGGCCATCCCTCGCGATTTTTCCGCCCGGGCAAGCTCGGTGCGGCTGGCTTCCAGCTGGTCGGCGAGAGAGCGGGCCTCGCGGGCCCCGAGTTCGAGCGCAGCGAGGCCATCCTCGATCAGCCGCACCAGACTGGGCAGGCTCTGTGTCGACGTACCCGCAATGCCGATTTCGGCGGCAAGGGCCTCGAGGCCGGGCCGCTCCCCGGCCAGACGTCGCTGGCCCCGCTCGATCCTGAGCTCCAGATCCCGCAGCGCCTGGCGTTCCTCGCGCAGCCGCGCCAGTTCCACCAGAAAGCGGCGCATCGCCACCGGCGTCTCCGCCTGGCAGCCCAGCGGTGCGAACAGGGCCTGCCAGTTTTGACTGACCTGCTCGCTTTCACGCAAACGCGCCGCGATCCCGACCTCGGTCCGGGCAAGAGCCGCGGCGTCCCTGTCACGCGTCCGCCGTACCACCTCCCGGCGAGCCAGATGCTCGGCCTGCGCCAGCCTGCGGTCGGCAAGTTCGTCCACGGTAGCGACGATCTTGCGATAGGCCTTTGCCGCCGCCGCCGAAGGTTGGCTGAGGATGGCATCGAACAAGGCATCGCGCTCCGACCGTTCGCGGGCCAGCATGGCATCGTCGATCAGTCCATCCCTGTCCCCCGTCTGGGCCAGGAGCGCGTCGGCTTCCGCCAGGGCGTCACGCAGGCGCCGGACTTCGGCTTCCTGTTCCCGGGCCGTGCTCTCCAGCGCCGCCAGGGCCCGTTCGGCCTGGGCGATCGCTTCCTCGGATGGCTCGCGCCAGGCCCAGAGCCTGTGCTCGTCCGCCACCGCCGGCGACAGCCGCGCCAGCCTTTCCTGCTGCAACGCGCGGCGGCGCGCCAATTCGCCTTCCTGCTCTTCGATGGTGCCGGCTTCCGCCAGGGCCGGCTGCATGGCCTTCAGCCGCTGGCGCAGGGGACCGGGATCGGCGCTCGCCTGGAAGGCAGCCGCCTTGCGTTGCAGGGCCTCGATGGCTTCGCGGGCCCGTTCGGCGGCGCGGGCGCTTTCGCCCGCCTCCCGCTCGATCTCGCGCCGGCGCTCGGCCAGCACGCGGATACGTTCGAGAGCGAGATCGTCCGGGCTCAGGGCCGAAAGGGCGGCCCGGTTCTTCTGGCCGAGCCGCCGGGCGAGGTCGTCGAGGTCATCGGCTATTTCCCGTGCCTCTGCCTCCCGGCGCGGCAGGTCCAGCATCGCCTTGGCCAGGGCGGCGCGCTCCTCGTTGAGAGCCGTGATCGCCTCGCCCGCCGCCAGCACATCGTCATCGACGATGATCGCGGCCAGGGCCCGCTCGGCATCCTCGACCTCCCGCTCGAGGCGCGCCAGGGTCTCCCGCCCCGCCTCGGCCCGGGCCAGCGCCACCTCGATCTCGGCGGCAAAACCGTCGGGCAGATCCGGCAGGGCCTCGAGAGCGGCCAGGGCCGACTCGGCCTTGCCAATCCGGGCGAGCAGGGGCGCGACGCGGCGGACGCGATCGATGCGGGCGCGCCGGATGCCGGCCTGGCGCAGCTGCTCGGCCAGGGCGCGCGCCCGCGCCTCGCCGGCTTCGATCTCGGCTTCGAGGGCGCGCACGTCATCGGCCCGCAGTGATCGCTCGCGCAAGGCACGGCGGGCCTGGTCGTAGCGCTCCTGCGCCTCGTAGAAGGCGCGCTTGCTCGACTTGCGCGCGCCGAACAAGCCGTCCGCCTCGCCCTCCAGCCCGGCACGGACCGAGACCAGGGTCTTCAAGCCGGAAGCGGCGGCGAACAGGCTTTCACCCACCTCGCCCTCGGCCGCCAGCATCTGGCGGGCGCCTTCCCGCAGGCCGGCCTGGTCGAGCCCGAAGGCGGCCAGGAAGACCTCGCGCGAGATGCCGCTCAGCAGCGGCTCGAGCAGCCCGTCGTCGAGCGGTGTGTCCTCGGCGTCGGTGAGGGAATGCTTCAGCCGCTTGCGCCGCCAGAACCGCAAGGCGCTGCCATCGGCTTGCTGCAGTTCGGCGCCGACCTTCAGATCCTCATAGCGATGCCTGAAGTTGGCGGGGCTGCGCGGCTCGAAGCCATAAAGCAGGTCGGTGATCGCCGACAGTGCCGAGCTCTTGCCGGCTTCGTTCGGGCCATAGACGATGTGCAGGTCGGCATCGGGACGAAAATCGAGATGTGTCCCGGTGAAGGGGCCGTAGCGGTCGAGATCGAGACGGGTAAGCTTCATGCCGCCTCCCCGGCGCCGGCCCTGCCGCCGCGGCGCAGGCGCGCCAAGGCAACGGCGCGCGCCTCCTCCACCAGTGCAGCGCCGATCTCCTCGCCACGCACGGCCTGGCGGACCTCATCCGGCAATTTGGCGAGGATGTCCTCGACGATGCCGGCCAGCGCCTCGCTGAAATCCGGCTCCGTCTCCAGCCCGGCCAGCAGGCCCTGCGGATCGGCAAAGCCCACGGTCTCGTCCACCGCGATTTGCGGGGACGTGGTCGCAAGCTCGATGCGCTCGATATAGAGCCGTTCGCTCACCCGGTCGGCCGCCGCCTGGATCTCGGCCCGCAAATGCTGAGCATCTGCAGCAAGCCCGTCATGGGTCGGGGTTTCGCCCGTCAGCGTCAGGCGCAGAGCGAGCGGGCGTTCGCCCGCCGCGTCGATTTCCTCCCGCAAGGCAGTCTCGACCCGTACCAGCACCTCGGCCAGCGTCGTGGCCTCGCCGATCGCCACGCGGCGATGCCCCCAGCGCGCCTTGTCGAGCACCAGGGGCGTGAGCGCGGCGACGGTGCCATCCTCGACCTCCACCAGCATGGCGCCTTTCGGCCCGCTTTCCCGCACATGGCGGCCCTGGAGATTGCCGGGGAAGACGACAGGGGGATCGGTGGCGACGATTTCGGCGGCATGGATATGTCCGAGCGCCCAATAGTCGTAATTGCGAGCCTTGAGATCGGCGAGGGTGCAGGGCGCATAGGAAGCATGGCCCGCCCGACCATCCAGCGAGGTATGGAGCAAGCCGAGATTGAACCAGCCCGGGCGTGTCGGCGGAAAATCGCGCACGATATTGTCGCTTAGGGAGCGCTCTGCGAAGCTGCGTCCGTGCAGGGCGACCTTGAGCTCGGGCAGCTCCATGGTCTCGGCCTTGCGGGTGCCGAAGGAATGCACCAGGGGCGGCAGCGTCACCTTGCGCGAGATCTGGCTCTCGGCGTCATGATTGCCCTGGATCAGGTAGGTGGGAATGCCGGCGCGCGACAGCCGTGCCAGCTGTGCGGCGAAGAACAGGCCGGTGTGATAGTCGCGCCAGTCGCCGTCATAGACGTCGCCCGAGATCACCAGGAAGGCGGCCTGCCGAGCCAGCACCTCGTCGATCAGCGCCTCGAAGGCCTCGCGCGTCGCCCGGGCGAACAGCGCCGCCAGCTCGGGCTGGCGGGCCGTCAGGCCGTGCATGGGGCTGTCGAGATGCAGATCGGCGGCGTGGACGAAGCGAAAGCGCATCACCGCTTTTAGGATCGATTGCGCTGCTTTGTCGAGGCGGCCCGCCTGGGCCCCTGGCCCGTCAGTCGAATAGCGGGCCGAGATAGTCCTTCTTGCTCAGTTCCACGCCGTTGGCGCGCAGGATGGCGTAGGCGGTTGTGGCGTGGAAGAAGAAATTCGGCAGGGCGTAGAAGTTGAGATAGTCGTCGGGCTTCAACTCGCGCTGCGTACCGGCGATCTTCAGGCTGATCACGCGTCCGCCGCCAGCCTCGACATCGGCCTGCGGCACGGAGCGGATGAACTCCAACGTCCTGGCGATGCGCGAGCGCAGCTCGGCGAAATCCTTCTCGTCATCGTTGAATTTCGGCGCCTCCACGCCGGAAAGCCGCGCCACACACAGCTTGGCAAAATCACAGCTCGTACTGACCTGGCGCGAGAGCGGCAGCATGTCGGCGGTGAGCCTGAGCCCGCACATCACCACCGGGTCAACCTTCTTGGCCTCGGCAAAGGCAGCAGCCTTGTCGAGAATGGCCGAGAGGGCGTCCAAGGTGTGCACGAAAACCGGCACGGTGGCCTGATAGTATGAGAGCGACATGGGTTCCTCCGAGCCTGTTTTGGCATTGGGGATGTTCTGGGTGGAGGTGTTTTACTTGGCTCGGCGACCGATGGCCACGGCTTCTTCGCCTCACGCCCCGAAGATCGACCAGCCCATGCGGCGGGTGAGGGCCTCCAGGGCGATGCGGCCGAGATGGGAATTGCCGTTGGCGTCGAGCCCCGGCGCCCACACCGCGATCGAGGCCTTGCCCGGCGCCACCGCGAGGATGCCGCCGCCCACCCCGCTCTTGCCGGGCAGGCCGACGCGATAGGCGAATTCGCCCGAGCCGTCATAATGGCCGCAGGTCAGCATGATCGAATTGATGCGGCGGGCCCGCTCGGCCTGCACCACACGGTGGCCGGTGGAGGGATTGAGGCCCTGCCAGGCAAGGAAGCGCCCTGCCATCGCCAGCTGCCGGCAGGACATCGCAATGGCGCAATGATGGAAATAGACGCCGAGCGTGTAGTCGACGGGATTGTCGAGCACGCCGAAGGATTTCATGTAGTTGGCGAGAGCCGCGTTGCGGAAGCCGGTGCGCTGCTCGGAGGCGGCCACTGCCTCGTCGATGGCGATCGAGGGATCGTCGGCGAGAAA
Source organism: Labrys sp. (in: a-proteobacteria) (assembly GCF_047605565.1). Taxonomy (NCBI): domain Bacteria; kingdom Pseudomonadati; phylum Pseudomonadota; class Alphaproteobacteria; order Hyphomicrobiales; family Xanthobacteraceae; genus Labrys; species Labrys sp. (in: a-proteobacteria). Next base: position 10,872 of record NZ_JASGFM010000021.1, on the reverse strand, counting down.
GCGCATGAAATGCAGGATCTCGCCCAGGGCCTCGCGCGGCTGGTGCCCTGAGAGGATCAAATCGGTGACGGCGATGGCGCCCGCATTGATGAAGGGATTGCGCGGGATGCCCTTCTCGTTCTCCAGGAGCACGATCGAGTTGAAGGCGCTGCCCGAGGGCTCGCGTCCCACCCGGCGCCACAGCCGGTCGCCGGCCTTGCCGAGGGCGAGGGTCAGGGTGAAGACCTTGGAGATGCTCTGGATCGAGAAGGCCATGTCGCCGTCGCCCCCGACATGGGCGTTGCCCTCGGCATCGATGACGGCGATGCCGAAATGCTTGGGGTCGATGCGGGCAAGCTCGGGAATATAGCTCGCCACCTCGCCGCGGTCGCTGTAACAGGCCATCTCCTGCGCGATTTCGGTGACGATCTCATCAAGCTGGGGCAAGGCGGGTCTCGGGTTTCGTGTCGGTCTTCTCCCTTAGCGCAAATCGGCGGCGGTTTGGGAAGAGGTGACTTTGGGAGGGTGACGTTTCACCCCTCATCCCCTTGCGGGTGTCGTCAACTCCCTTGAGTTGACTAGAGGTCCCGGCAGGGGGATGAGGGGTGAAACACCCTCTTTCCTTGACTCTCGCCCCCATATCCCCTACATCCCGCCCCGTTCTTACACAGTAAGACGCCCTTCCGCCGACCATCCCGGGAGGATGGAGGCCAACGCCCGTCAGCGCGATGCGCCCACGGGCGTGTTTTGCGTTGTGCGCCTTGCCTTGCGGGACGATGGCTCCGATATCTTTCTCGAAGCCAAACAGGAAAAGACGAATGTTCGATGGTCTCTCCGCACGTCTGTCCGATGTGCTCGACAAGCTCACCCGGCGTGGCGCCCTCACCGAGGCGGATGTCGGCGAAGCCATGCGCGAGATCCGCCGTGCGCTGATCGAAGCGGACGTCGCGCTCGATGTCGTGCGCTCCTTCACCGACAAGGTCCGCGCCCGTGCCATCGGCGCCGAGGTGCTGAAATCGGTGACGCCCGGCCAGATGGTCGTCAAGATCGTCAACGACGTCCTGATCGAGACCCTCGGCGGCGAGGGCCAGGCCATCGACCTGCAGGCGGTGCCGCCGGTGCCGATCCTGATGGTCGGCCTGCAGGGCTCCGGCAAGACCACCACCACCGCCAAGATCGCCAAGCGCCTGACCGACAGGTTCGGCAAGAAGGTGCTGCTGGCCTCGCTCGATACCCGCCGTCCCGCCGCCATGGAGCAGCTTGCCGTGCTCGGCAAGCAGGTCGACGTCTCCGTGCTGCCGATCGTCGCAGGCCAGTCCGCCGTGCAGATCGCCAAGCGCGCCATGGATGCAGCCCGCTTCGGCGGCTACGACGTCGTCATGCTCGACACCGCCGGCCGCACCACGGTCGACGAGGCGCTGATGGCCGAGGCCGCCGAGGTCAAGGCCGTCACCGAGCCGCATGAAGTGCTGCTGGTCGCCGATGCCCTCACCGGCCAGGACGCCGTCAACACCGCCCGCGCCTTCGACGGGCGCCTAGGCATCACCGGCATCGTGCTGACCCGCCTCGACGGCGATGGCCGCGGCGGTGCGGCCCTGTCGATGCGCGCCGTCACCGGCAAGCCGATCAAGCTGGTCGGCACCGGCGAGAAGGTCGACGCGCTCGAAGATTTCCACCCCGCCCGCATCGCCAACCGCATCCTCGGCATGGGCGACATCGTCTCCCTGGTCGAGAAGGCCGCCGAGACGATTGACGCGGAAAAGGCGGCCAAGATCGCCGCCAAGATGCAGAAGGGCGCCTTCGATCTCGACGATCTGCGCGAGCAGCTCGTCCAAATGGAGAAGATCGGCGGCATGTCCGGCATGCTTGGCCTGTTGCCCGGCATGGGCAAGATCAAGGACCAGCTCGCCAACGCCAATCTCGACGAGAAGCTGTTCAAGCGCCAGCGCGCCATCATCGAATCGATGACGCCCGAGGAGCGCCGCAAGCCGGAGATCCTCAAGGCCTCGCGCAAGCGGCGCATCGCCGCCGGCTCCGGCACCACGCCCGAACAGATCAACCGCCTGCTGAAGATGCATATGCAGATGGCGGACATGATGAAGAAGATGGGCGGCGCCAAGAAGGGTGCGCTCGGCAAGATGGCCTCGATGTTCGGCCTCGGCGGCGGCATGCCACAATTGCCGCCCGGCGCCATGGACGCCCTCGCCAAGGGCCAGATGCCGGCAGGCCTGCCCTCCGAAATGCCCAAGCTGCCGCCCCAGATGCCGAATTTCGGCCCGGGTGGCCCCAAACTGCCAGGCTTTCCCGGCCTCGGCGGACCGAAATTGCCGGGCGGCCTGCCGCCGGGCTTCCCCTTCGGCGGCAAGAAGAAATAGCCGCCCGAAACCTTTTCACCTCACCGACGAACAAACTGACAAACGGAGTTACCCATGTCCCTCAAGATCCGTCTCGCCCGCCGCGGCGCCAAGAAGCGCCCGTTCTACGCGGTCGTCGTTGCCGATTCGCGCTCCCCGCGCGATGGTCGCTTCATCGAGAAGCTCGGCACCTATGACCCGATGATCGCCAAGGATTCGGGCAAGTCGCGCTGGACCGTCGACCTGGAAGCCGCCAAGGCCTGGATCGCCAAGGGCGCCCAGCCGACCGACCGCGTGCTGCGTCACTTCGCCGATGCCGGCCTGCTGGCTCGCGAAGCCCGCAACAACCCAGTCAAGGCCGTTCCCGGCAAGAAGGCGCAGGACCGCGCCGCCGAGAAGGCCAAGAAGGCCGAGGCTGCTGCCAGCGCAGCCGCCGAGTAAGCTGATCCTGCTCCCCTCTCCCAACTTGGGAGAGGGGTCGGGGGGTGAGGGCCTACGCACCCGAGAACCGCTTGCGCGTCACTGCAAGCGCAGCAAAGCAATCCAGCTTGTCAAAGGCCGGGAACCCGATTGCGTCGCTGCGCTTGCAATGGCGCGATTCAACGAATCGAGGCCTGATCCCTACCCCTACCCCTCTCCCCACTGGGGAGAGGGGATCTCGCGCCCCTTCGCTAAAGGCTCCCCATGCCCCCTGCCCCGCAAAACCTGGTTCTTCTCGGCGTTTTCGGCGCAGCCCATGGGCTCAAGGGCGAGATCCGGCTGAAATCCTATACCGAGGAGCCGTTGGCCATCGCCAATTACGGCCCCCTGCTCACCAAGACCGGACGCCGGATCAAGCTGGCCACCGTGCGCCAGGCCAAGGACGTGCTGATCGCCCGGGTCGAGGGCGTCGGCGACCGCACCGGGGCCGAACAACTCGTCAATCTCCAGCTCTTCGTCGAGCGCGAGGCACTGGGCACGCCCGATGACGAGGACGAATTCTTCCATGCCGACCTCATCGGTCTCGTCGCGCGCGATGAGGACGGCCACAAGATCGGCATGGTCACCGGCCTGTTCGATTTCGGTGCCGGCGACATCATCGAGGTCACGCCCGAAGCCACCAAGGAAGCGCCTGGCAGCGCCAAGCCCCTGCTGCTGCCCTTCACCAAGGCCGTCGTGCCCGCGGTGGATATCAAGGCCGGACATATCGTCGTCATCCTGCCTGAGGAAGGTGGGGCGGCTGATGAAAACGAGGAGACAGGCGACGATGAGCGCTGACCACAGTTCCACCGGCAGCCTGGACGGCGATTTCAGGCAGCTCGCCGGCACGCCGGTCGCCGGTCTGATCTTCGACATGGACGGCACGCTGGTCGACAACATGCATGTCCACAACGATGCCTGGGAAACCTGGCATCAGCGTCATGGCCTGCCCTTCGACCGCGAACGCTTCTTTCGCGACACCGCCGGCCGCGCCAATCGCGAAGTGGTCGGCATGGTCAAGCCCGATGCGAGCGAGCATGAGCTCGACACGCTGGGCCTGGAGAAGGAAGCGATCTACCGCGAGATCTATCGCAGCCAGATGGCGCCGATGCCGGGCCTGATGGCACTGATCGCTGCCTGCGAGGCTCGCGGGCAGAAGATGTCGGTCGCCACGGCCGCCACGCCGGAGAATGCCGCTTTGGTGCTCGACGGGCTCGATCTGCGCCGCCATTTCGTCACCGTGGTCTCGCCCTCCATGGGCTATCGCGGCAAGCCCCATCCCGACCTCTTCCTCGCCGCTGCCGAGGCGATGGGCCTGGCGCCCGGCCAATGCGTGGTGTTCGAGGACGCGCCGCTCGGCATCGAGGCCGCCCGCAATGCCGGCATGCGTGCCGTAGGCGTCAAGACCATGCTGGACGATGCGGCCCTTGACGGCCCGAACACCGTGTTCTCGATCAAGGACTTCACGGACGAGAGGCTGAAGGGGTTGCTCGAAGGGTAAAGTATGAAACGCAACTCGCCTTCTCCACGCCGTGGGGAAGTCCGTAACATGTTCGCGAGCGAACATGTTACTGCGCCCGACGAAGTCGGGTCGGATGGGGTGCAGCCCGCTAGCGGTGCCCCTTCCGGATAGAATGCACTAGCGGGCTGCACCCCATCCGTCATTGCTGCGCAATGACACCTTCCCCACTGCGTGGAGAAGGCTTTGGCGCCCGTACCTCAAGCGAGATTGTCCATGTGGCGCGCCTCCATCCTCACCCTCTATCCCGAGATGTTCCCGGGGCCGCTCGGCATCTCCTTGTCGGGCGAAGCTCTGGCAACCGGCACCTGGGCGCTGGAGACGCGCAATATCCGCGATTTCGGCCAGGGACGCCATCGCTCCGTCGACGACACGCCGGCCGGCGGCGGCCCGGGCATGGTGATCCGTGCCGACGTGCTGGCGCAGGCCATCGATGCCCTCGGTGATGACGGCCGCCCGCGCCTTTTGATGTCGCCGCGCGGCCTGCCCCTGCAGCAGGCCCATGTACGGGCGCTGGCGGCCGGGGACGGCGCCGTGATCGTGTGCGGGCGCTTCGAGGGCATCGACCAGCGGGTGATCGAGGCGCGCGGCCTCACCGAGGTCTCGATCGGCGACTATGTGCTCTCGGGCGGCGAACTCGGCGCCATGGTGCTGATCGACGCCTGCGTCAGGCTGCTGCCGGGCGTGATGGGCGGCGCCACCTCCGGCGACGAGGAGAGCTTCGAGAACGGCCTGCTCGAATATCCGCACTACACCAGGCCCCTCACCTTCGAGGACCGCGCGATTCCCGACATCCTGCGCTCGGGCCACCACAAGAACATCGCGGCCTGGCGCCGGAGCGAGGCGGAGGCGCTGACGCGTGAGCGCCGGCCGGACCTGTGGGCGGCCTATGAGGCGCGCCAACCGCCGCCGAAGAAGAAGCGGTGATCCCCCGGGTGCACGGGCATCTTGCCCACTCTTCCATCGTCGAGCACAGCGGTCCCAAGAACGGGCGGGACGCCCGCGCACCCGGAAGGTGCGAATTCGGTGGACTCGCCTTCCGTAATGGCGTATTGGCACGCCTCCACCTCAAGTAAGAGCAAGATGCGTCCTTCGGGTACGCGCGGAGACATGATCATGAACCTGATTCAGACTATCGAGCAGGAAGAAATTGCCCGCCTTTCGGCCGGCAAGGACATTCCCGAATTTCAGCCCGGCGACACGGTCATCGTGAACGTCAAGGTGAAGGAAGGCGAGCGCACCCGCGTTCAGGCCTATGAAGGCGTCTGCATCGCCCGCGACGGCGGCGGCCTGCAGGAGAGCTTCACCGTCCGCAAGATTTCCTACGGCGAAGGTGTCGAGCGCGTGTTCCCGCTCTACTCGCCGATGATCGATTCCATCAAGCTGGTCCGCCGCGGCAAGGTCCGTCGCGCCAAGCTCTATTACCTGCGCGATCGCCGCGGCAAGTCTGCCCGCATCGCCGAGCGCGTCGACTACAAGAAGTAAGTCCGACGCTTCTGACGGATTTCGACGCCGGCCCGGCAACGGGCCGGCGTTTTGCGTTTCCCCGGGACCGCCGGCTTCCAGCCGGCTCTGGGAATCAAGAAGAGCCGGCTGGAAGCCGGCGGTCCCTGGAAACTACGTCTTCTTGGCCCACCACAGATCGGGAATGCCGCGGTCGTAGATCACGCCCGGGTCGCCATGCTCGAACTCGTCCCAATAGGCCAGCCAGTGGTTCGGGCGGTTGTACATCGGCACCCAGTAATAGCCCGCGCGCAGCACGCGGTCGAAGGCGCGGCACGCCGCGACGAGCGCGACCCGGCTGTCGGCGGCGGCGATGGCGTCGATCAGGGCATCGAGCACTGGATCGACGATGCCGGAGATATTGCTCGAGCCCGGCACGGCGGCCGTCCGGCTGGAAAAAGGCCCGCGCATGTCTTCGCCCGGGGTCAGGCCGTAAGTGGCACGGCGAGAGATGATGTCATAGTCGAACGCATCGGTGCGGCGCTGATATTGCGAGGAGTCGACGGCGCGGAAACTCGCCGCGATGCCGAGCCGCCCCAGGCTCTGGATGAACGGGGCCGTGATCTTGTAGAGGAAATCGCTCTCCTCCAGGAACTCGATGGTGAAGGCCTCGCCCTTGGCATTCTTGAGGACGCGGTTGTCGAGGCTCCAGCCGGCCTCCTTGAGGAGCCCCAGCGCCGTGCGCAGATTGGCGCGATCGAAACCGCTGCCATCCGAGACCGGCGGCAGCAGGGCTTCGCCGAAGACGGCATCGGGCACCTTGCCGCGATAGGGCTCCAGCAGAGCGAGTTCGTCCGGCCCGGGCCTGCCCTCGGCCTTCAGCGGCGAATTCTCGAAGATCGAGGCCGTGCGCTGGTAGGACGAGTACATCACATTCCGGTTCACCCATTCGAAATCGAAGACGAAACCGAGGGCCTGGCGCACGCGGGGATCGGAAAACTTGGCGCGGCGCGTGTTGAAATACCAACCCTGGGCGCCCGAGGGCGTGTGGTCGGGCACCGTCTCGCGCTTGATGCGGCCGTCGCGCACGGGCGGGATGTCGTAGCCCTTGGCCCAGTTCTCGGAGCTCGTCTCCTCGCGGAAGCGATAATTGCCGGCGCCGAAGGCGATGAAGGACACCGAGGGATCGCGGTAATAGTACCAGGTCAGGCGGTCGAAATTGTTGGTGCCGACCTGGGCGGGCAAGCTCTCTCCCCACCAATTCGCCACGCGCTCATAGCTGATCGCTTCGCCCACATCGACCTTGCCCACCTTGTAGGGCCCGCTGCCGAGCGGGGCTTCCAACGTCGATTTGGTGAAATCGCGGCTCGACCACCAGGCCTTCGAGAAGATCGGCAGGCCGGCGACGATCAGGGGCAGCGAGCGCCCGCGCCCGGGCAGCAGCGTGACGCGCACCAGGTCGGGGGCCTCCGCCACCGCCTCCTTGAAGAAGCGCAGCGGCTCGGTGATGAAGGGATGCCCCTTCTCCTTCAATGTGTTGAACGACCAGGCGCAGTCCTCCGCCGTCAGCGCCGAGCCGTCATGGAAGCTGAGGCCGGGGCGCAGGCGGAAGCGATAGGTCTGCCTGTCGGCTGAGACGGCCACCGATTGGGCGGCGTAGCCATACACCGCATCCGGCTCGTCCACGGCCCGCGCCATCAGCGTGGCGAAGGTGGCGTCCATCCCCACCGCGCCCGTGCCCTTGAGGACGTAGATGTGCAGGCTGTCGAAAGAGTTGAAGGACTGGTTGTAGCCGGTCTGGTAGACCAGCTGCGAGAAGGCGCCGCCCTTGGGCGCGTCGGCGCGCACATAGTCGAATTTCTTGAAGTCGGGCCCATATTTCAGGTCGCCGAAGGTCGACAGGCCATGGCTCTCGACCTCCTGCCCCCAGGCGCCCGCCGGCAGCAGCGCACAGGCTGCGCCGAAGAAGCCGGTCTTCAGAAGCGTGCGGCGGTCGAGTTCGGCCATGGGCGGGATCCTTATGGGTGTCGTCATCCCGGACGCGCTGCAGCACGCAGTGGTGCGGCGCAGATCCGGGATCGCGAGACGAAAAGCGCTCCTTTACCCGGAGCGCGGTCCCGCGTCAGCGAAGCAGCATTGCATGCTGCATCGCGCGCGGGATGACTAGGCTATTTGGCCGCCCCGGTCTTGGCGGCCAGGGCCGGGTCATACCACCAGACGGTGGGGAAACCGCCGGTCGGGCTCTGCGTGGGCAGCACGGCCGGCTGGCCGAAGCGGTTCCAGCGCAAAGTGTGCCAGACATCGTTGTACCACATCGGTACCACATAGTTTCCGGCGAGCAGCACCCGGTCCAGCGCCTTGGTGGCGGCGACCAGTTCGGCCCGATCCTTGGCATAGACGATGCGTTCGGCCAGCGCATCCACGGCGGGATCCTTGATGCCGATGATGTTGCGCGAGGTCGGCTTGTCGGCGGCGACAGAGCCCCAATAATCCCGTTGCTCATTGCCGGGCGACTGGGTCTGGCCCACGCCGAACAGGATCATGTCGAAATCGCGATTGTTCTCGCGCTGGTTGAACTGCGTGTCGTCGACCACCCGCACCGAGGCCTCGATGCCGATACGCTTGAGATTTTCGACATAGGGCAAGGCGACCCTGGTGAAGGTATCGCTGGAGAGCAGGATCTCCACCTTCATCACCTCGCCAGTCTTCACATTGGTGAGCTTGCGGTCCTTGAACTCCCACCCGGCCTCCTTCAGGAGGCCGATGGCTGCGCGGATATTGGCGCGCTGGACCTCGTCGCTGCCATTGACCGGATTGGCATAGGGCATGGTGAACACCTCCGGCGGCAGCTTGTCCTTGACCGTTTCGAGGATGTCGCGCTCCTGGCCCTCAGGCAGCCCGCTGGAGGAGAGTTCGTCGAGCCCGGCGAAATAGGAGCCGATGCGCTTGTATTGGTTGAAGAAGATCGTGCGGTTCAACGTCTCGAAATCGAAGACCAGGTTGAAGGCCTTGCGCACCCTGACATCCTGGAATTTCGGCCGCCTGAGATTGAAGGCGAAGGCCTGCATGCGGCCGACGGTGTTGGACGGGAAGTCCTGCTTGACGATACGCCCTTCCGTCACCGCCGGGATGTTGTAGAGCGTCATCCAGTTGGCGATGATATTCTCCAGGCGGAAGTCGTAGGAATCGCTCTTGAACAGTTCCGGAAGCTGCTGGGTGTTGGTGTAGTAGTCGTAGCGGATCTCGTCGAAATTATAGTGGCCCTTGGCGGTGGGCAGGTCGGCACCCCACCAGTCCTTGACTCGCTCATAGACGGCCCCGCGCCCGGCCTCGAAGCTCTTGAGGCGATAGGGGCCGGAACCGAGCGGCGGCTCGAGCGTGGTGTTGGCGACGTTGCGCGGCTTGCCGTCGGGCCCATTGGCCAGCCACCAATGCTTGGGCATGACATAGAGCTGGCCGAGGATCTGCGGCAGCTCGCGATTGCCCTTGGTGGAGAAGGTGAAGGTCACCTGATCGGGCGCGCTGACCTCGGCCTTGGTGACGTCGTGATAATATTGCGCGGTCTGCAGATTGTTGGCCTTCTGCACCTCGAAGGACCAGACCACGTCTTCCGGCGTCAGCTTGGTGCCGTCGTGCCAGCGCGCCTTGGGATTGATGCGGAAGGTCACCGAGGAGATATCGTCGGGAAAGCGCACGGCATCGGCGATCTCGCCATATTCGGTGGAAGCCTCGTCCTGCGCCGAGGTCATCAGGTTCTGATAGACATTGGTGACACCGGCCTCGATGTTGCCCTTCACCGAGACACCGTTGATCGCCATCAGCGCGATGTTGAAATTGTCGAAGGTGCCACCGATCGCCAGCCGCACCTGGCCGCCCTTGGGCGCATCCGGATTGACGTAGTCGAAATGGTCGAACGCCTCCTTGTGTTTGGGCTCGCCCAGCAGGGAGATGCCGATCCGCCAGGGTGGTGCCGCGCCCGCCGCCGCGCCGGCGGAGGCTTCGGCCGGCTTGGCCGCCTCCTCCGCCAGGACCTGCTGCGAGGCGAACATCGCCAGTGTCACGAAAGCGGCGAAGGCAGCCGAAGCGAGCGGGGAACGGACGAGGCGCATGGGATCTCCGTTGGTTTCCCTTGCCATCGGCAGGGAGGCGGGCCTGGGGCGGCCGGGACTTGCGGGCACGGCCTGCAGGCGCCACTGGCGGGCAGCGGCGGCAAACCATCGAGGATAGGAGCCAATGCGGCGGAAATGCAGCTGATTCGGCAAGATGACATCGTGTTCACCTTGCAGGGCATTCGCCGCTTTGATCCACGCCCGCCATCGCAAGGATGCACCGAGCTCACGGAGCGAGACTAGCCACGCTCGTGGCTGAACATGCCTTGCCCCCGCAACAATCTGCCAGGAAAGCACGTGCCAACACGCTCGGCCGGGCTTATCCTTGTGACCGCATCTCGCATGGCATGGCGGCGCCCTCGGCGCGGGCCGATGCAGCGGGACTGCAAGAGGCGCGATCCGGAGGCACCGCCATGCTGGGAGCAAAGCTCGCCGTCGCCACTTTGCCTGTGCGCGACCTCGCCACGGCCCGACGCTTCTACGAGGACCTGGTGGGGCTGGAGATCGCCTTCGAGCACGCCGGCAGCGCCATCGCCTACAAGGCCGGCCCCTCGATCGTGCTGGTCTACGTCTCCACCAATGCCGGCACCAACCACGCCACCGCCGTGACCTGGGTGGTGGGCGACGACATGATCAGCCTGGTCGAAACACTCAAGGCCAAGGGCGTCGCCTTCGAGCATTACGAGATCCCCGGCACCACGCTCGACGGCGACATCCACCGCACCGGCGACCTCGAACTCGCCTGGTTCCGCGACCCCGACGGCAACATCCATGGCCTGGCGAGCGGGTGAGCCCCGGGTGCACGGGCGTCTCGCCCGTTCTTCCCTGCCAGCACGCGCGGCGCTCCCAAGAACGGCGAGACGCCCGTGCACCCGAAGAAAGTCTCTTCTCTCCAACACGCCCGCAATCGCGGATTGACGCCGCCTCATCCCTCGCTATAGTGCCGGCCGCGTTGCCCCTATGGCGGAACTGGTAGACGCGTCCGACTCAAAATCGGATTCCGCAAGGA
>NZ_JASGFM010000020.1:0-121622 GCF_047605565.1 Labrys sp. (in: a-proteobacteria) | reverse complement strand
GCGAACTACTTCCAGGCAGCGGGCTATGAACCAACTTAAACAAGATACGCTCTAGCAAGGAGCGTGTTGGCACCCCTCATCCGGCGCTCCGCGCCACCTTCTCCCGCAAGGGGAGAAGGGTTGCCCGCGTTTTGCTTGGCGGCCTCGATGAGGTGGTACCTCTCAGGCGTCCTTCGACACCAGGATCTTGTCGATGCGCCGGCCGTCGAGGTCGACGACCTCGAAGCGCCAGCCGTCCCGCACGAAGCTCTCGCCGGTCTGCGGCAGGCGGTTGAGTTCGGCCAGGATGAAGCCGGCTGCGGTTTCGTAGTCGCCGCGCTCGATCGGCATCGACAGGGTTTCGGCCAGTTCGTCCGCCTGCATCCAGCCCGACACCAGGTAGGAGCCGTCCGAACGCATGGTGATGGCCGGTTCGTCGCCGTCATCGTCCTGGAAGGCGCCGGTGATCGCCTCCAGCACGTCATTGGCCGTGATCACACCCTCGAAATGGCCGTACTCGTCGAAAACCAGCGCCATATGCGCCCTGGAGGAGCGCAGCGACTGCAGCACACCCAGCGCCTCGTTGGTATCCATCACGATCGGTGCCGTCTGGACATGGTCGCGCACATTGAGGGCCCGGCCGTCGAGCTGGCTCTGGAACAGGTCCTTGACCATGACCACGCCGACGATGTTGTCGTCCTCGCCGTCCTGCACCGGCAGGCGCGAGCGGCTGGTGGCGCGCAGCTGCGCCATGATCGTCTTGGCGGAATCGGAGAGGTCGATCACCTCGACGTCGCGCCGCGGCGTCATCAGCGAACGGGCGCTGCGGTCGCCCAGCCGCATGACGCCCGAGATCATGTCGCGCTCAGCCGTTTCCAGCACGCCGGCACTTTCGGCTTCCTTGAGGATGGTGCGCACTTCCTCTTCCGTCACTTTCTCCTCGGTCTTGCCGCCCTGGCCGAGCAGCCTCAGCACGGTGCGCCCGGAGATGTCGAGCAGGAAAACCAGAGGCGCCGCGCATTTCGACAGGAGACGCATGGCCGGCGCCACCCGGGCCGCCATGCGCTCGGGGTCGCGCAGGGCGATCTGCTTGGGCACGAGCTCGCCGATGATCAACGACAGATAGGTGATCGCTACCACCACGATGCCGACGCCAAGCGTGTCGGCAGCGTGGATTGACAGGCCCTGCGTCTGCAGCCAGCCGGCAAGGCGCGTGCCGAGCGTCGCGCCCGAGAAGGCGCCGGAGAGAACGCCCACCAGCGTGATGCCGATCTGGACCGTGGAGAGGAAGCGGCCGGGATTTTCCAGGAGCTCCAGCGCGGTCGCCGCGCCTCGCTTCTTGCGGTCGGCGAGTGCGCGCAGCCTGGCTGGGCGGGAGGAGACAATCGCGAGTTCCGACATGGCGAGGACGCCGTTGAGAAGCGTCAGGAAGACGATGATGGCAATGTCGAGGAACAAGGTGCCTTTGAGGGGGTTGCATGCCCGCGACGAATGTCGGGCCGCTTCGAGAGGGCGGAGCATAACGGCATCGCCCGGCTTGGGATAGGGGCAACGGGCGGAGCTCATGGGGATGGCGGCCGTTCCAGGGCTCGAGCCTGTCTCACGGGAGCATCAGGATAGACAAGTACAGGCCTGATATTCCCTTTGGGAAGGAAAAGTCCGGCTGTGCAAGCCCGGCGAATATGGCATAACGATTCCCGTGTTGTTGCCATTGTCGGCACAGCCAATTCGGGGAATGAACGAATGTCAAAAATTTCCTTCGCGATCGTTGCTCTCGTGGTGTCCGCACTCACTCTGACCGCCTGCGCCAATACGGTCACCGGCGTCGGCCGGGACGTGAAGGCCACCGGCCGCGCCGTCAAGCACGCGGTGCAGTGAGTTTCGCGCTGCGGTCAGCCCGCTGTTGCGGGCCGTAATCCGATCAACAAGACGGGCAGCGCTCCCTCGATGCTGCCCGTATCGTCCGCCTCGAAGACGAGGACGTCGCCGAAGCCGAGGTCGAGACTATCAGCGCCGATCCGGATCGAACCGACGCCGAGCGCCACCACCAGCTGCAGGCCGTCCTGCGGCAACGCCAGCCGTCCCTTTGCGAGATCGTGCCGGGAGACCTGGTGATTGAATCGCCCGCGCCGGGTCATCACATTGAAGTCGCGGATGGGGCCTTCGACCAGGCTGGCCGTGACGGGCACATCGCCGGGGAAGGCCAGGGGAGCGGAAACCGGGGTCAGCCTCACCGCCTCCCGCCCTTCGATCGACATGTCGAGGCCCTGGCCCTCGATCAGGGTCAAGGTGCGATCGATCTGGGGGAAGAGCGAGAAGGGACCGTTGCTCGCTACTTCCGCAACCGACAGGCGCCAGTCGAAATCGTCGAAGCCGGCGCCGTCAGGCGATACGGCGATTTCGGTGGTGGTGCCGCCGCCATTCTTCCAGGGCTTCGGCGTGAGGTCGGCGAAACGGATCAGCTTCATGGCAGGAGACCGATAAGACGGTGTTGAGCTTGAAGGAATGCCGGTCTGAAGACCGGCACACTACTATTTCAGCGCCCTGGCAAAGACCAGGCAGGCATTGAGGATGCTGCCGAGGGTTTCGCGCAGGGGCTGGGCGTAGGCCGCGTCGAAGGCGACCGGCCAGTTGGCTTCGTCGACGGGGCCGAGCGGCTCGTCGATATAGGAGCGGCAGGCGAGCTCCATTTGCACCGCGTGCACGCCCTTGTCAGGCTGGCCGAGGCTGCGCGTGATGAAGCCACCCTTGAAGCGCCCGTTCATCACCGTCTCGCGCCCGCTGGAGCGGCAGAGCGCCTCGATCGTCTCGGCCAAGGCGGGATGACAGGTCACGCCGCCATTGGTGCCGATGTTGAACTGCGGCAGCGTGCCCTCGAACAAGCGCGGAATGACCGAGCGGATCGAATGGCAGTCATAGACAGCGATGTTGCGATGGCGTCCCCTAAGCCTGGCGACTTCGTCGGCCAGGGCCTGGTGATAGGGATCGAACCAGAGGGCGCGCCGTTCGGCGACCTCGGTCGTGCTGGGGGCCTCGCCGTCCTTGTAGAGCGGCTCGCCGTCGAAGCTGGTGGTCGGGCACAGCTCCGTGGTGGCCTGGCCGGGATAGAGCGAAACCCCGGATGGGTCACGGTTGACGTCGATGACGGTGCGCGACATCGGCGTGCGCACGATGGTGGCGTCGAGCCCGGCTGCGAAGTCGTAGAGCGTCTCGATCCACCAGTCGGTGTCCTTGCGGGCGAGCCAGGGCGACACCAGCCGCGCTTCGATCGCGGCCGGGATCTCAGTGCCCGTATGCGGCAGCGAGACAAGCAGTGGTGCCTGTCCCTGCCGGATCTCGAGCCAGTCGGGCCGGCTCATGCCGTGCCCTCCACCACGCTGGCCAAAGTCTTGAGGCCGGCGGCCTTCTGCGCCGCGCCGCTCCAGATCAGCGCGGTGGCGGCGGCCATATCGGGCGCGAAATGCCGGTCATCGGAAAGGTGGGGCACCTCGGCGCGCAGCGTGGCGCGGGCGCTTTCCAGCGCTTCGCTCGACTTCAGCGGAGCATGGAAATCGCAACCCTGCACGGCCGCGAGATATTCGATGCCGATGACGTTGGCGGTGTTGCGGCTCATCTCCAGGAGACGGCGGGCGCCGTGGCAGGCCATGGAGACATGGTCCTCCTGGTTGGCCGAGGTCGGGATCGAGTCGACACTGGCCGGGAAGGCACGCTGCTTGTTCTCCGACACCAGTGCGGCGGCGGTGACCTGCGGGATCATGAAGCCGGAGTTGAGGCCGGGCTTGGGCGTGAGGAAGGCCGGGATGCCGGAAAGGGCCGGGTCGACCAGCATGGCGATGCGCCGCTCGCTGATGGAGCCGATCTCGCACAGGGCCATGGCGATCATGTCGGCGGCGAAGGCGACCGGTTCGGCGTGGAAATTGCCGCCAGAAATCACGTCGCCCGTGTCGGTGAAGACCAGCGGATTGTCGGTGACGCCGTTGGCTTCGATCGTCAGCGTGGCGGCGGCCTGGCGCAGGAGGTCGAGGCAGGCGCCCATCACCTGGGGCTGGCAGCGCAGGCAATAGGGATCCTGCACGCGTTCGTCGCCGGTGAGATGGGAGGCACGGATGGCGCTGCCCGCCATCAAGGCGCGCAGCGTATCGGCGACCTCGGCCTGGCCGCGATGGCCACGAACCTTGTGGATGCGCGGATCGAAGGGCCCGTCCGAGCCGCGGGCGGCATCGGTGGAGAGTGCGCCGGTCACCAGGGCGCCCTGAAACACACGTTCGGCCTGGAACAGGCCCGCCAGCGCCAGGCCGGTGGAGACCTGCGTGCCGTTGAGCAGCGCCAGGCCTTCCTTCGGACCGAGCACGAGCGGCGACAGCCCGGCACGCTTGAGCGCCTCGGTGGCTTCGACCTTCTCGCCCTTGACGAAGAAGGTGCCGACGCCGGTGAGCGCCGCCGTCATGTGGGACAGGGGAGCGAGATCGCCGGAGGCGCCGACGGAGCCCTGGCCGGGAACGACCGGGATCAGGTCCCTGGCGAGACAGTCGCGCAACATGATGATGGTCGACCATTGCACGCCCGAAGCGCCTTGGGCGAGGCTGCCGAGCTTCAGGGCCATGATCAGCCGGACGACCTCGACCGGCAGGGGCTCGCCGACGCCGGCGGCATGCGAGAGCACGATGTTGCGCTGGAGGATGGCGAGGTCGGCATTCTCGATGCGCACGCTCGCCAGCTTGCCGAAGCCGGTATTGATGCCATAGACCGGCTCGCCCTTGGCGATGATGTCGGCGACGGCCTTGGCCGCGGCCTCGACCAGCGGGCGGCAGCCCTCGTCCAGGCTGATGGGCGCGCCGTCATAGATGGCGCGCCATTGTGCGAGCGAGACACTGCCGGGACGCAGCAAAACGGGGTTGGTCACTGGCCTCTCCAGATGCGTTGATGTAGCGGATTGAAACCTAGGCGGTAGACAAGTTCAGCCGGGCGCTCGATATCCCAGATGGCGAGGTCGCACTGCTTGCCGGCTTCGAGCGTACCGATATCGCCGGCCCTGCCGAGCGCCTTGGCGGCGTTGCGGGTGACGCCGGCGATGCATTCGTCGACGGTCATGCGGAACAGGGTGGCGGCCATGTTCATGGTGGTGAGCAGCGAGGTCAGCGGCGAGGTGCCGGGATTGCAGTCCGTCGCCACGGCCATCGGCACCTTGTGGGCCCGGAAGGCGGCGATGGGCGGCTGCTTGGTCTCGCGAATGAAGTAGTAGGCGCCGGGCAGGATCACGGCGACCGTGCCCGCCGCATGCATGGCGGCGGCGCCTTCATCGTCGGTATATTCGAGATGATCGGCCGACAGCGCGCCGTAATCGGCCGCGAGCTTGGCGCCGTGCAGATTGGAGAGCTGGTCGGCATGAAGCTTGACCGGCAGGCCGGCCTTCTTCGCCGCGTCGAAGACCCTGCTGATGTGCTCGGGGAGGAAGGCGATGCCCTCGCAAAAGCCGTCCACGGCATCGGCGAGGCCTTCGGCGGCCACGGCCGGCAGCATTTCCCTGCAAACGAGATCGATATAGGCGTCCTTGTCGCCCTTGGCCTCGACGGGCAGGGCATGGGCACCGAGGAAGGTGGTCGAGACATTGACCTTGCGGGCCTCGCCGAGACGGCGTGCTGCACGCAGCATGGCAAGCTCGGTGCGGGTCTCCAGGCCGTAGCCCGACTTCACCTCGACCGTGGTGACACCCTCGGCGATCAGATGGTCGAGACGGGGCAGGGCGCCGGCGAGAAGCTCATCGTCGCTGGCGGCCCGCGTCGCGTTGACCGAGGAAACGATGCCGCCACCTGCCCGGGCGATCTCCTCATAGCTGGCACCCTTGAGGCGCAGCTCGAATTCGTGTGCCCGGTCGCCGCCGAAGACGAGATGGGTATGGCAGTCGATCAGGCCCGGTGTGATCCAGCGCCCTTCGAGGTCGATGGTCTCGACCTTGTCGCGCATGCCGGCCGGCAGGTCGCTTTCGGGGCCGGCGAAGGCGATGCGCTCACCTTCGGCAAGCACGGCTCCCCGCTCCACGATGCCGAGGTCATCCCCGACCAGGGTTGCCAGGCGCGCATTGCGCCACAAACGACCCCCTTGGCTGTCTGTCGCCATCGATCTCTCCACCCTGCTGTTATGCGGGAACATGTATAGACATATTAATTGACGCGCAAGTGGAATGATGAAAGTTTAGTGCCGATTGGCTTGAGCGGGAAAGCGGAACTTGGCGAGGGGAGCGGCAATGGCTAAGGAAGCGGAGGTCCTCGAAATTGCGGCGCTCGCCCGGATGGGGCCATATCGCAGCGGGAGCCTTTGATGAACGAGACAGCCCCCCTCGAGCTGGATGCCAAGGCACAGACGCTGCATCAGCGCATCCTCGGCGATATCGAGCACCGCATCGTTTCGGGCGAATGGCCGCCGGGCCATCGCATCCCTTTCGAGACCGAGTTGACCGAGATCTATGGCTGCTCGCGCATGACGGTGAACAAGGTGCTGACCCAGCTTGCCGCCGCCGGGTTGATCGAGCGTCGGCGCAAGGCGGGCAGTTTCGTGACCCAGCCGCGCAGCGAGGCCGCCGTACTCGCCATTCACGGCATCGAGGCGGAGGTGACCGCGCTTGGTCTGCCATATCGCTTCGAATTGCTGCAACGTCGCCAGCGTCGGCCGACGCCGGCGGAACGCCTGACATTCGCGCTGGAGGGTTCCAGGCCGTTGCTGGCGCTGACCTGCCGCCATTTCGCCGGTGACAGCCCGTTCTGCCTGGAAGAGCGCCTGATCGATCTCGAGGCGGTGCCGTTGGCGGAAGAGGCAGACTTTGGCCGGGAACCGCCGGGGGTCTGGCTCCTCGGGCATGTGCCCTGGACGGTGGCCGAACACCACATCAAGGCTGCGGCGGC
Source organism: Labrys sp. (in: a-proteobacteria) (assembly GCF_047605565.1). Classification (NCBI taxonomy): domain Bacteria; kingdom Pseudomonadati; phylum Pseudomonadota; class Alphaproteobacteria; order Hyphomicrobiales; family Xanthobacteraceae; genus Labrys; species Labrys sp. (in: a-proteobacteria). Next base: position 114,744 of record NZ_JASGFM010000020.1, on the reverse strand, counting down.
TCGCGGGGAAGAGGCGGCCTTGCTGAAGCTCGAGCCCGGCAGCGCCTGCCTTGTGGTGGAGCGGCGCACCTGGCGCGGCGACCAGTTCGTCACGGCGGTGCGCTTCACCTATCCGGGCGACCGCCATCAGCTGGTGGCCCGTTTCTCGCCGTCCTGACCATGCCTTGCTCCTGACGAGCCTGTTCGCGGGGCTGGCCGTTGCTTGCTGTCGCGGTATAGAGTTCGCACAAAGCCGACTCGTAGGACCAATTCGGGAGGACTGCAGATGAGAAGGGCCGAGGCCGCATGAGCGCAGCGCAAGCCGTTGCGCTGAAGGGCGTTTCGATTTCATTCGCGACCAGGGATTCCCGCTTCGATGCCGTGGCCAATGTCGATCTCTCGGTGGGGGAGCACGAATTCGTTGCCATTGTCGGGCCGACGGGCTGCGGCAAGTCAACGCTGCTCAATGCCACGGCCGGGCTGCTGATCCCGGTCGCCGGAACGGTCGAAGTCTTCGGCAAGCCGCTCAAGGGCTTGAACGGGCAGGCCGGCTACCTCTTCCAGCAGGAATCGCTGATGCCCTGGAAGACCGTTCTGCAGAATGTCGCCATCGGCCTGGAAGTCGCCGGCACGCCTGCGGAAAAGGCCAGGCAGGCAGCGCAGACCTGGCTGGAGCGGGTCGGTCTCGCCCGCTTCGGCGATCGCTATCCCCGCATGCTGTCCGGCGGGCAGCGCAAGCGCGTGGGTCTTGCGCAGGTGCTCATCCGCAATCCCAAGCTGCTTCTCATGGACGAGCCCTTCGGGCCGCTCGACGCCCAGACCCGGCTGGTGATGGGCGACCTCCTGCTGAAATTGTGGTCGGAGGATCGCAAGGCGGTGATGTTCGTCACCCATGATCTCGATGAGGCGATCGCGCTGGCCGATCGCATCGTCATCATGTCGGCCGGCCCGAAGGCTGGCATCATCGGCGAGTTCAGCGTGCCGCTGCCCCGGCCCCGCGCCATTGCGGAAATTCGCCATGACCCCGCTTTCATCCGCCTGCATCGCGATATCTGGGACGCCCTGCGCGACGAGGTGATGAAGGCCTACAGCTAGTTCGGCGGTTTTTCTCATGAGTTCGATCGATCATTCGTCGTCATTGCGAGCGCAGCGAAGCAATCCAGGGCTCTCGCTTTATGGCAGGTGGATTGCCTTGCTGCGCTCGCAATGACGAAATTCAATTCTGCCATCCGAAGACGGCCGTCCTGGGGGACTCAATGAACAACAAGATCGTCTTGCTCGTCCTGCAGGTGCTCGTCGCGGTCGTCGGCATCACCCTTTGGCATCTGGCCTCGACGACGTCGCTGTTCGGCTCGCCCAAGACCGTGGCCTTCTTCTTCGGCGAGCCGCTCAGCGTGTGGAAGCGGATCGTGGAGTGGTTCACCGACGGCTCCATCTGGTACCATCTCTGGATCACCCTGGCTGAATCGGCGCTGGCCTTCCTGTCCGGCGCTGTGGGCGGCGTCATTCTCGGCTTCTGGTTCGCCCGCCAGCCCGTGGTCGCCGCCATTTTCGATCCCTATGTCAAAGCCGCGAATGCGCTGCCCCGCGTGGTGCTGGCGCCGATCTTCGCCCTGTGGTTCGGCCTCGGCATCTGGTCGAAGGTGGCGCTCGGCTTCACCCTGGTGTTCTTCATCGTCTTCTTCAACGTCTATCAGGGCGTCAAGGAAGTGAGCCCGGCCGTGCTCTCCAATGCGCGCATGCTCGGCATGAATGAGCGCCAGCTCCTGCGCCATGTCTATCTGCCCTCGGCGATGTCCTGGGTGTTCTCCAGCCTGCACACCTCGGTCGGCTTTGCCGTGGTCGGGGCGGTGGTCGGCGAATATCTCGGCTCCTCGGCGGGCCTGGGCTATCTCATCCAGCAGGCCGAAGGCGTGTTCGACGTCACCGGCGTCTTTGCCGGCATGTTCGTGCTGATGGCCTTCGTTCTCATCGTCGACTGGCTGATGACGGCGGTGGAACGCCGGCTGCTGGTCTGGCGCGGCTAACGCATATTGGAAAGCGAATTGGGAGGAAAAATCATGAAACGCAGGACTTTTCTGGTCGGCACTGCCGGCATGGTATTTGGTGCCTCGCTCGGCGGAACGCTGCCGGCCTTCGCGGAGGATGCCAAGCCCGAGAAAACCGACCTCGCCATCGGTGTCGGCGGCAAGCCGCTGCTCTATTATCTGCCGCTGACCGTGGCCGAGCAGAAAGGCTTCTTCAAGGAGGAAGGTCTCAACGTCACCATCAACGACTTCGCCGGCGGCTCCAAATCGCTGCAGGCGCTGGTCGGCGGCTCTGTGGACGTGGTCACTGGCGCCTATGAGCACACCATCCGCATGCAGAACAAGGGGCAGGATGTCATCGCCGTCTGCGACCTCGGCCGCTTTCCCGGCATTGTCATCGCGGTGCGCAAGAGCCTCGCCGGCGAGATCAAGACCATTGCCGATCTCAAGGGGCGCAAGGTGGGCGTGACGGCGCCGGGATCCTCCACCGCTCTCCTGCTGCAATATGCCTTGCAGAAGAACGGGCTGACCTCGGCCGACGTCGCCCAGATCGGCATCGGCGGCGGCGCCAGCGCCGTGGCGGCCATCAAGAATGGCGGCATCGACGGCCTGTCGCATCTCGATCCGGTGATCAGCCAGCTGCAGCATGACGACGACATCGCCATCCTGCTCGATACGCGTACCGAGGAGGGCACCAAAGCCCTGTTCGGCGGCACCAATCCGGCGGCGACCGTCTATCTCAAGCAGTCCTTCGCGAAGGACAATCCGGTCACCACGCAGCGCGTGGTCAATGCCATGATGAAGGCCCTGAAGTGGCTCGGCCAGGCCAAGCCCGAGGATGTCGCCGATCTCGTGCCCAAGGAATATCTGCTGGGCAATCGGGACCTCTATATGCAGGCGTTCCAGAATTCGCGGCAGATGTATTCGCCGGACGGCATGGTCACCAAGGACGGCTATGAGTCGATGATGAACGCGCTCAAGGCGCTCGATCCCGAACTCGCCAACGCCGACGTCCCCTACGAAAAGACCTTCGATCCGGCCTTCGTCAAGGCGGCCAAGATCTGACGCGCGGCCGGGCGGGAAAGAGCTTTGTCAGCGGGCCTGGCCCGGCAATCCTGCCTCGGCTCGTATCGAGCGGGGCTTTTGAATAGCCGGGCCGAGCCCGCGAGCCCGGCTAGAAATCGCAGCCATTCCCGTTAAGTCAGCCGTATTGCCGCTGGACTCAATCTTTCTCCAAGGGAATAAGAATCCGTCCAAAGAGTTTGCAGCAGGCGAGGATTCGGCTGCCGCCACGTTCTCAGAGTCTCCGGGGGAAATGCCATGAAATACCTGCTTCTGCTGGTACCTTGCGTACTGGCATTGCTGACGCCGCTCTATAACAGCATCGATCCCGTGCTGTTCGGCCTGCCCTTCTTCTATTTCTATCTTCTCGTCCTGGTGCCGATTTCGTCGCTGTTCGTCTACCTCGCCTGGAAGGTTGAACGCTGATGCTGGACAATCTCAATTGGACGGCGGCGATGGTGTTCGTCTTCTTCTTCCTCCTCGTCACCGTGGTGGGTTTCGTGGCGGCGCGCTGGAAGGCGGGTGATCTCGACCAGTTGCACGAATGGGGCCTCGGCGGCCGGCGCTTCGGGGCCTGGATCACCTGGTTCCTCCTGGGTGGCGATCTCTATACCGCCTATACCGTCATCGCCGTGCCCGGCCTGATGTATGCAGTGGGCGCCTACGGCTTCTTCGCCGTGCCCTATACCATCCTGATCTATCCCCTGATCTTCCTGATCATGCCGCGGCTGTGGAACGCCACCCACAAGCATGGCTATCTCACCGGCGCCGATTTCATTGCCGGGCGCTACGGCAATCGCTGGCTGGAGCTGGCGGTGGCCTTCACCGGCATCCTCGCCACCATGCCCTATATCGCCCTGCAGCTCGTCGGCATGGAGAAGGTGATCCAGGCCCTCGGTTTCTCGGCCACGGGTTTCGCCTCTCATCTGCCCTTGACGATCGCCTTCATCATCCTGGCGCTCTACACCTATAAGAGCGGCTTGCGCGCCCCGGCCATGATCGCCTTCATCAAGGACATCATGATCTACATCTTCGTGATCGCCGCGGTCGTCATCATTCCCTACCAGCTCGGCGGTTTCGGCTCGATCTTCGAAAAGGCCAAGGTCGTCTATGATGCCAAAGCGGCAGCCCTTGCCGCGGCCGGCAAGCCTGCCAATGTCGGCCTGACGCTGACGCCGGCGCAGATCTGGCCCTTCATCACGCTCTCCATCGGCTCGGCCATGGCGCTGTTCATGTATCCGCATGCGCTCACGGGCACGCTGTCGGCCACCGGCCCCAATGCCATCCGCCGCAACGCGGTGGCGTTGCCGGCCTATTCGCTGATCCTCGGCCTCATCGCTTTGCTGGGCGTGATGGCGGTTGCCGCTGGCATCGAGACGCCGAATGGCGATGCCTCGATGGCGATTCCGCTCCTGATCAACAAGATGTTCCCCGACTGGTTCGCGGGCTTCTGCTTTGCGGCCATCGCCATCGGCGCCCTGGTACCGGCCGCGGTGATGTCGATCGGGGCGGCAAACACCTTCACCCGCAATGTCTGGAGGCCCTTCATCGAGCCGGACATGTCGCCGCAGAAGGAATCCTACCTCGCCAAGCTGATGAGCCTGATCGTCAAGATCGGCGCCCTTGCGGTGATCTTCTGGCTGCCGACCAAGTTCGCCATCGACCTGCAGCTTCTCGGTGGCGTGTGGATGATCCAGATCTTCCCCGCCCTTGTCGCCGGGCTCTATACGCGCTGGTTCAATGGCTGGGCCCTCTTGATCGGCTGGGCCGTGGGCATGCTCGCCGGCACCTATATGGCCATGGCTTCGGGAGCGGTGGCGCCGACCTACGCCTTGTTCGGCACCTCCTTCTATATCGGCCTGATCGCCGTGGTGCTGAACTTCGTCGTCTCGGTGGTGCTCACCATGGTGCTCGGTTCGACCACGCAGGACGAAACCTCGGATGCGGACTACGAGGATGCCGTGCCGACCCGCTGAATGCGTCGCGTCTTGAAACAACGATGGAGGCCGGCGGTGACGCCGGCTTCTTTGTTTCCACTGGAGCAAAGCGCGTTCGGGCGTGAGCGCTTGTTTGCTTTCGCTCCTTGTTTCGACACGTCCTTGCGATTCTCGGTGATTCCACCAAATCGCAAAACGCTTTAGCGGAAACGGTCATCTGAACGGTTGAACAAATGCCAGGGGCGGGGCATTTTGTCAGATGAATCATATTGTAGAACGTTCATTTCCAATTGTGAGAACTGCCATGACCTATGTTGCGGATGAAACGCGTTACGACGCCATGCAATATCGCCGATCCGGCCGATCCGGGCTCCAGCTGCCGGCGCTCTCGCTCGGGCTCTGGCATAATTTCGGTGGCGACATCCCCTTCGAGAACGCCAGGGCGCTCTGCCGCAAGGCCTTCGACCTCGGCATCACGCATTTCGATCTCGCCAACAATTACGGTCCGCCGCCCGGCTCGGCCGAGGAGACCTTCGGGCGTATCCTGAAGACGGATTTCGCCCATCACCGCCAGGAACTGGTGATCTCGACCAAGGCCGGCTACCGCATGTGGCCCGGCCCCTATGGCGAGTGGGGCAGCCGCAAATATCTGCTCTCCAGCCTCGATGCCAGCCTCAAGCGCATGGGTATCGAGACGGTCGACATCTTCTATTCCCACCGCTTCGATCCGAACACCCCGCTGGAAGAAACCATGACGGCGCTGCATGATGCCGTGCGCCAGGGCAAGGCCCACTATGCCGGCATCTCGTCCTACAGTGCTGAACGGACCAAGGAGGCGGCCGCAATCCTGCGCCGCCTTGGTACGCCCTTGCTCATCCATCAGCCGAGCTATTCCATGCTCAACCGCTGGATCGAGAAGGACAGTCTGCTCGGCCAGCTCGAGGCCGATGGTGCAGGGTGCATCGCCTTCACGCCGTTGGCGCAGGGCCTGCTCACCAACAAATATCTCGGCGCAAGCGGCATTCCGGCTGACAGCCGGGCTGCAGCCGGCAAGTCGCTTTCGCCCGACCAGCTTTCCGAGGCGAATCTGGCAAGGCTGCGGGCGCTCGATGCGATTGCCTGTCGCCGTGGCCAGTCGCTGGCCCAGATGGCGATCGCCTGGGTCCTGCGCGATCCGCGCATGACCTCGGCCCTCATCGGTGCCAGCCGGCCCGGACAGATCGAGGACTGCGTTGGTGCCTTGAAGAATCTGGATTTCTCGGCCGAGGAGCTGGCCGAGATTGATCACTATGCCGAGGAAGGCAACGTCAATCTCTGGGCGGCTTCGAGCAAGGGCTGATCGCGAGACAGCTGAACGTCGATCCAGCAGCGGGCCGCTTTGCGGCCCGTTTTGCTGTCAGGACTTGGCAAGGAAACATGCCTGTGTTTCCCTAGAGGCTAATTAGACTTAAGGGCGACATAGTAACAAGCAATCAAATTATTCTTATAAAGCATGAAGTATATTTCATAAAAATCATCCCACTCCGAAATCATCGAAATTTTGTCGAAAATGTGGACAGCTAATAAGAATTGTGACAGTGGTTTATTGTTGAATCATGTCACGATGGGGTGGGGATCATGAAAAAAATCGTCCTGGCGGCCTTTTTGCTGGCGCCAACGTCTGCTCTCGCTGCAGATCTCGCGGCGACGCCGGTCGAGCCGGTAGCGCCAATAACGCCCTATAGCTGGACCGGTTTCTATGTCGGTGCCCATATCGGCTATGCCTGGGGCAAGGAGAGGGACGATCTGAGCCGGACGCTGCCCGTGCCCGCCGACAGCTTCAACGTCAATGGCGTGCTTGGCGGTCTGCATGCGGGCTACAATGAGCAGTTCTCCAACAATATCGTGGTCGGCCTGGAAGGCGACATCGATCTCAGCGGCATCAACGGCTCTCATACCGTGATCGACGCCAATAACGGCAATAGTCGTCTGCATATGCGCAACCGCTGGCAGGGTTCGATCCGTGCCCGTTTGGGTTATGCCTTCGACCGGGTCCTGGTCTATGCCACCGGTGGTGTCGCCTTTGCCGACATCCGCGAGCGCTGGAACCTGTTTGACGGCGATATCGTTGGCTCCGGGTCCAAGACCAAGGCGGGATGGACCGTGGGTGCCGGCGTCGAATACGCTTTCACCGACAATTGGATCGGCCGCGTCGAAGTACGCTATACCGATTTCGGCAAGTCGCGCTTCCGGGTGGCGCCCGATACCCGCTTCAAGGCCGGCTTCCACGAGACGGTCGCGCTGGTCGGCGTCAGCTACAAATTCTGAGCAGATCGGGGGCGGGAGCGCCATGGGCTCCCGCCGCCATCTTCGCCGCCTTCCGCCTTCTGCGGCAGCCCGTTAAGCTGACGCGGAAGCGGAGTGCGCAGCCGGCATGAAATCGATTCTGTTCTACGTCTTGGCGGCCGCTGGCGAGATCGGCGGCTGCTATGCCTTCTGGAGCTGGCTGCGGCTGGGCAAGTCGGCCTGGTGGCTGGTGCCGGGCACGGCTGCCCTCGTCACCTTTGGCCTCCTGCTCTCCCAGATCGAGACGGATGCGGCGGGTCGGGCCTATGCCGCCTATGGCGGCATCTATATTGCTGCCTCGCTGCTGTGGCTCTGGGGCGTCGAGGGGATCAGGCCTGATCGCTGGGACCTGGTCGGAGCGGTCCTGTGCCTCGCCGGTATGGCTGTCATCCTATTCGCGCCGCACCGTACCGCTTGATACCAAGTCGCGAAGATGCTTGCGCATCCGTGACTTGAACACCTCGCGCTTGCCGAGGCCAAATCAGAGATTTGGAATCGACAATCGCGAGGCGGAACCAAAAGTCATTTTCAATGACTCTTGGTATGAGAACTCACTTCACCCAGCCAGCTTGCGGCCACCCACCCACACGCCGCGCGCGGTCAGCTGCTCGTCGAGATGCACCAGATCGGCACGATAGCGTGGCGCCAGGCGCCCGCGACGGCTGTCGAGGCGCAGGAACTGGGCGGGATAGAGGCTGGCCATGCGCAGGGCCTCGCCGAGACCGATGCCGAGATGGCCGACACTGTAGCGCAGCGCCGCATCCATGGTGAGGTCGGAGCCGGCGAGCGTGCCGTCTTCCAGCGTCAGGGCACCGTCGCGCCGCGTGACTTTGCGCCCGTTGAGATAGAAGACATCGTTGGCATCGCCGGCCGTCGGCATGGCGTCGGTGACGAGGAACAGCCGCCCCGGAGCCTTTTTCGCCCGCAAGGCCAGCGAGAGCGAGCCCGGATGCACATGGAGGCCGTCGGCAATGATGCCGACCCAGAGCCCGCCATGATCGAGGGCGGCGCCGGTGACGCCGGGGTGGCGGCCCTGCAGGGGCGACATCGCATTGAAGAGATGGGTGATGCCGGTGGCGCCGACATCCGCCGCCGCCATCACCGCCTCATAGCTGGTGTCGGTATGGCCGAGGCTGACGATCACGCCCCCATCTGCCAGGCGCCGGATCAGGTGAAGCGGCGCGTTTTCCGGCGCTACCGTGAGCAGGACAGTCTCGATGCCGCTGCCCAGAATGAGCTCGACATCGGCTTCCGTCAGCGGGCGGATCAAAGCGGGATCATGGGCACCCTTGCGTGGTACGGAAAGGAAGGGGCCCTCGAGGTGGATGCCCGCCATGCCCGGGACACCGTCGATGATCGCCTGGCGGGCGGCGGCGATGGCGCTCTTCATGCCTTCGGCCGTGTCGGTGATGTAGGTGGGCAGCAAAGCGGTGCTGCCGTGGCGGCGATGGGCCGCGACCATGCCCTCGAGTGTCGCGACATCAGGAGACTGGTTGAACAGGAATCCGCCGCCGCCATTGACCTGGGCATCGACGAAGCCGGGGGCCAGCACGCCGGAGGGCAGGGTGGTCACAGCGGCATGGGAGGGAATGTCGGCCCGCGGCACCAGGCCGAGGATGGTATCGGCTTCCACCAGGACGGCGTGGCCCTCGACAAAAGCCTCGCCATTGAACAGGCGCGGGGCGGTCAGTGCGTTGAGCGACATCGTCAGCGCTCCCTCTTTGCCAGGGTCAGGGCCCCTGCCAGGGCATCGCCCCTGGGCGGAACCAGGATCTCGTCATAGCGCACCGGCAAATAGGGGCGATAGGGTTCGGCGAGCCCCCCCATCAGGGCGATCCTTGGCGCGCCCAGGTCCGTCAGGCGATCGAGCATGGCGACGATGGAGCCGGTCGCCCCGGCAATGAGATGGTCCGCCACCACATCCCCGCCGGCGGCCTCGAACACCAGGGGAGCGAAGCGGCCGTAGTCTCTCGGTGTGGCGGTCTTGGCCCAGATCACCGCCTCGTTCGGATCGTCATGAAAATGCGCCAGCAGGCGGCGGGTCAGGTCACTCACCGGACCAAGCAAGTCGACGCTGAGCAGGGCGGCCCGGAGGGCAGAGCGTCCGAGCACGGCGCCGGAGGCATCATCGCCCAGGGCAAACCCCCAACCGCCGACCGAGGTTTCCTTGCCGCCCACCAGGGCCAGGCCCTGCGAGCCCGTGCCGAGGATGAAGATGCCGCCGTCCTCGCCGGCATGGGCGCCGAGGCAGGCGGTAACGGCATCCGAAGTGACCGTCAGGGTCCCATAACCGAAGGGAAAGGCGGCGATACTGTCGGCGAGAGCAGGAATATTGCCGCCGGAAAGGCCGAGACCGGCCCGGATAAGCCGCTTCGCGTCCGGTGCCAGCCCGGCCGCGGCAAGGGCGGCATCGCCGGCCGCTGCGATCGCCGGACCCGCGATCTCGGTGCCGAGAGTGAGATTGGAAGAGCCCGACAGGCCTTCACCAATCAGCTTGTCATCCTCGTCGTAGAGCCTTGCGCGCGTATTGGTGCCGCCGCCGTCGACCGCAAGATAGAGGATACCCGTCATACCTGTCTCCCAGGGCAGAACGCCGGAGCGTTCGATTGCCCTAACTCCTTGTTTCGACGCGGCTTTGCGATTCCTGTCGATCCCACGCAATCGCATGCCTCCGTGTCGGTGGCATATCATCATCGCCAGCGGAATTCAGCCAGGATTCCGTCATGAGCGCGCACTCTCCACGGCCATCGGCAACAGCATCGGGTCGTTCTGTGCGCACCATGCACAAGGCGCGAGAGCTATGCAGAACCAACATATGAGATGATCATGGCGGCGTAGCGTGCCAAAATCACAAGATATCAGTGTTTTTGCCTACATCTTATGCAAAAGGGGCACTCGTAACCGGGCGTCACTTGGGTTAAGGACCACCGTCCTGGGATCAACGATCGAGAAGCGACACATGACTTCAACGTTGCACGACAAGCTCTATTCGGCCGAGGCGGCGATGGCTGTCGGTGATGATGCGGCCAAGCTGCCCGAAGCGACCGGCGAGGCACGCGCCTTCCGTGACCTGATCCTCGCCAAGCTGACCTATGCCGTCGGCAAGGACCCGATCGTGGCGCGCGACCATGACTGGCTGCGGGCGGTGAGCCTGGCGCTGCGCGACCATATCGTCGACCGCTGGATGGCGACGACGCGCGGCGTCTACCGCATGGGCGGCAAGCGCGTCTATTATCTCTCGCTCGAATTCCTGATCGGCCGCCTGCTCAAGGACGGCCTCAACAATCTCGGCCTCGTGGCCACGGCGCGCGAGGCGCTGGCTTCTGTCGGCGTCGATCTCGACATGATTGCCGAGATGGAGCCCGATGCCGCCCTCGGCAATGGCGGTCTCGGCCGGCTTGCTGCCTGCTTCATGGAGAGCATGGCCACCGTCGGCATCGCCGCCTATGGCTACGGCATTCGCTACGAGAACGGCCTGTTCCGCCAGAACATCGTCGATGGCTGGCAGACGGAATCGCCCGAGAACTGGCTGCAGAACGGCAATCCCTGGGAATTCCCGCGCCGGGAAGTCGCCTATGAGGTCGGCTTCGGCGGTGCCGTCGAGGCAAGCGATGGCTGGGACGGCTCGGCCATACACAGCTGGAAGCCGGCGGAGACCGTGCTCGCTGTTGCCCATGACACGCCGGCCGTGGGCTGGCGCGGCAACCGCGTCAACACGCTGCGCCTGTGGTCGGCCCGCTCGCTCGATCCGATCTCGCTCGACGCCTTCAATGCCGGTGACCATATCGGCGCCCTGAACGACCGCACCAAGGTGGAGTCGATCTCGCGCGTGCTCTATCCGGCCGATTCCACCCCGGCGGGGCAGGAACTGCGCCTGCGTCAGGAGTATTTCTTCACCTCGTCCTCGTTGCAGGACATCGTTCGCCGCCACCTGCAGCAGCATCGCGACATCAAGACCCTCCCGTCCAAGGCGGCGATCCAGCTCAACGATACGCATCCAGCCATCGCGGTGGCCGAGCTGATGCGTATCCTGATCGACATTCACGGGGTCAACTGGGCCGATGCCTTCGCCATCACCCGCGAGACGATCTCCTACACCAACCACACCCTGCTGCCCGAGGCGCTGGAAACCTGGCCGGTGCCGCTTATCGAGCGGCTGCTGCCGCGGCACATGCAGATCATCTACGCCATCAATGCCCGCGTGCTGACCGAGGCACGCGAGAGCGGCGCCTCCGATGCCATGATCGCCACCGTCTCGATCATCGACGAGAGCCATGGCCGGCGCGTGCGCATGGGCAATCTCGCCTTTGTCGGCTCGCACAAGGTCAATGGCGTGTCGGCCCTGCATTCGGAGCTGATGAAGGAGACGGTGTTCCGCGACCTCAACACGCTGTTCCCGGGCCGCATCACCAACAAGACCAATGGCATCACGCCGCGGCGCTGGCTGACGACGGCCAATCCGGGGCTGACCACGCTGTTGCGCGAAACCATCGGCGATGCCTATCTCGACGATGCCGAAAAGCTGGTGGCCTTGGAGCCCTACGCCAAGGACGCTGCCTTCCAGGAGGCCTTCGCGGCGGTCAAGCATGCCAACAAGGCGCGCCTGGCCAAGGTGCTGCAGCAGACCGTGGGCCTGCGCGTCGATCCCTCGGCGATGTTCGACGTCCAGATCAAGCGCATCCACGAATATAAGCGCCAGCTGCTCAACATCCTCGAGACCATCGCGCTCTATAACGCCATCCGCGCCCATCCCGAGAAGGATTGGGCGCCGCGCGTGAAGATCTTTGCCGGCAAAGCGGCCGCGAGCTACACCGCGGCCAAATATGTGATCAAGCTGATCAACGACGTCGCCAAGGTGGTGAATTCGGATCCGGCCGTGCGCAATTTGCTCAAGGTCGTCTTCATGCCGAACTACAATGTCAGCCTCGCCGAGGTGATCATTCCGGCGGCCGACCTGTCCGAGCAGATCTCGACCGCGGGCCTGGAAGCTTCGGGCACCGGCAACATGAAGTTCGGTCTCAACGGCGCCCTCACCATCGGCACGCTCGATGGCGCCAATGTCGAGATGAAGGAGCATGTCGGCGACGAGAATATCTTCATCTTCGGCCTGAAGGCGCATGAGGTCGAGGAGAAGAAGCGCCAGGGCCGCAATCCTGCCGACGCCATCGCGGCCTCGCCCGCTTTGGCCGAGGTGCTCGACGCGGTGGAAAGCGGCGTGTTCTCGCCGAGCGATCGCGAGCGTCATCGCGGTACGGTGCAGGCGCTGCGCTCCAGCGACTGGTTCTTCGTCACCGACGATTTCGACGCCTATGCCGCCATGCAGCGCAATGTCGATGCGCTCTGGGCCAACAAGGCGGCCTGGCGCGAGAAGTCGATCCTCAACGTCGCCCGCATGGGCTGGTTCTCCTCGGACCGCACCATCCGCGAATATGCCGACGAGATCTGGGGCGTGCAGACGACGCCGGTGGAATAGATGTCACATATCGTTTGCGGGCTTATGGATTTTGAGGGGCGGCGCAAAGCCCCGTCGGTATCGCCTCAGCCCTGGGTTACGCCCTGATCCCGTAGAGCAGCGGCATCAGACCGACCATGGCCCTGAAGCGATCCCAGGATTTCCTGGGCGGGGTCGTCCATCCGGTTTCCGCAAGAGCCGAAATGCGGGGGAAGATCAGGCGGTCGAACACGCCCCTGTCGGTCATCGGTTCAGACCAGATACAGGTCTGTACGCCCAGGAAATGTTGCCTCTGGGTGTCTGACCAGCCTTCCACCGGATCGAAGCCATAGATCTTCTCGGCGTCGGACCAGCCGGCCCAGCCGGCGCCCGGTTCCGACCAGGCCGGACTGTTGGCCATGTCCAGATAATAGACCTGTCCGGGGCAGACGACGATGTCATAGCCTTCGGAGGCGAGTTTGGCGCTGATCTCCACCGTGTGCCAGCCATTGAGGTAGCAACTGGCCTTGTCGATGCCGCCGCCATGTGCGGCCTCTTCCCAGGCGCCCGTGATGCGGCCCCTGGCGGTCAGCGAGGCCTGGACGCGCTGCAGGAAATGGGCCTGCAATTCGGCGGTGCCGCCGCCCCCCAATGCCTTGAGATGTGCCATGGCCTGGGGAGAGCCTTCCCAGGCGCCCGCCGGGACCTCGTCTGCGCCGACATGGATGGTGCGGGAGGGAAACAGTTCGAGCAATTCGTCGAGGAGCTTTTCCACGAAGGCGTAGGTCTCTTCACGGGCGGGGTTCAGGCAGTTGTTGGGAAAGCCCTGAATGGAGAAATATTCGCCCTGCTCGTCCGGGTCGCGCAGCGAGGGCAGGGATTGCAGCACCGAGTAGCAATGGCCCGGCATGTCGATCTCCGGCACGACGTCGATGCCGAGGCGCGTTGCCAGATCCACGATCTGCCGGATCGCCGCCTTGGTGTAGTAGCCGCCCGTAGGCGCCGCGCCGGAGCCGAGGAGAGAGGGAATGGCCAGGCCATGGCCGCGCCAGGCGCCGGTGGCGACCAGTTCCGGATAGGCCTCGATCTCAACGCGCCAGGCCTCGTCGTCGGACAGGTGCCAGTGGAAACGGTTCAGCTTGTTCCAGGCGAGAACGCGCAGGAATTGCGCGATCTCGGCCGAGCCATAGAACTGGCGGGCGACGTCGAGATGCGTGCCGCGCCAGCGGGCCCAGGGTTCGTCCCGGATCTCGCCCTCCAGCGGGAACAGGAAGGTCTGCGGATGGAGGCGCGCGCCGCGCAGCATCTGGCCGAGCGTGATCAGGCCGTAGAGGAAGCCGGCATGGCTCGCGGCCGTGAGCGTGACACCGTCTTCCGCGAAGAGGATCGAATAGGCTTCGGCGGCCGTGCCGTCCTGGCGCCGCAGGGCAACGGCGAGTCCACCTTCGGCCTCCGGCCGTACGATGCCTTCGACCGGGAAGAGGCTGGTCGCCAGTTCGTCAAAGGCGGCGATGGCCCGGCTGGCCTCATCGCAATCGGGCTGGGGGGCAAGCCCCAACGGCACGCCGCGCCGGCCCGTGACCGAAACCTCGTTCGGCCAGGGCACGATGGAGATGGCGGCGGGCGCGATATCCGGCACCGGATAGACGTCCGCGCCTCGCTTGGGGGAGGCGTTGTCGCCACTGGACCGGCTGGGCATGACCGTGACCGGCAGGTTGGTTCCATCGTCGAAGACGACATAGGCGGTGTTGGTTCCGTCCGTCCAATGCCGCAGCGGGTAGCTGAGGCCCCGGGCGGTGACGGTCCAGGCCGTGTCCGGATGCAGGACGAACCCTTCGGGTGGCGCGAACTCGGCATAGTTCGACAGGCGGGTTCGAAGCGAGCCGCCTTCGATCGTGGCCGCCGGGTCGATGCGTCCCGGCCCGCTGATGCAGAGCCGGAAGCCCGATATCGGCCTGTCCGACGCATTGGTCAGGGTCAGGGCATAGGCGAGCGGCCGATCCTCGCCGGACGGCGTCCATTGGGTTTCGAGACGAAGAAGATTGCGCACGGATATCGTCATGAAAGTCTCTCGAAGGGCAAGGATCAACTGGAAGCTTTGAGGAGACCGGCGAAGATGCCGGGCGTGGAGTCGGCGATCGGTGTGGCGCCGACCGTACGGGCATAGAATTCCACCGGCCCGACATCGCCGATGGCGGCATAGGCATAGCCCTGCGCGCGCATGTCGTTGAGGCAGGCGAGGAGCAGGGCATGGCCGATGCCGCGGCCGCGCTCGGCCTCGTCCACGCCGGTGGGGCCGAAGAAGCCCCTGGCGGTGGCGTCGTAGCAGGCAAAGCCGAGCAGTTGTCCGTGCCTGACCGCAATGAAGCACGAGACCGGTTGGCGGCAGAGAGCCACGGTCGCCTCGCTGGCCCAGCCGGCGGTGAAATGCCGGCGGATCCACTCCGTTATGGCGGCGAGCTCCGGGGGCAGGGCGCGCCGGAGGGTGACGTCGGCATCGTCGAGGCGGGCGTCCAGCGCCTTGTTCGGGGCGAGGTCGTAGAGTTTGACGAGAAGGTCCATGCAAAGTCCTGTTCAGTCTGAAGCGTTGTGGTCCGCAGATCCGGGCATCCGGACGAAATGGTTCGGGCCCGCCTGTTCGACCGTGGTCGAGGCGGGACGCGAAATGCGGCGAATGTCTTCGGCGCGCCTGAGGAAGGCTCCGCTTTGGCCCGGGATGAACGGGCGGTTCGGATCGGGAACCGCCGAGAGCAGCAGCTTGGTGTAGGGGTGGCGCGGATTGGTGATCACCGCCAGGGCATCGCCCCATTCCACCATCTGTCCGGCGAACATCACGACGATTTCTTCCGCCACATGGGCCGCCGTGGCGATGTCGTGGGTGATGTAGAGCAGAGCCAGGTTGCGTTCCCGCTTGATGCCGGCAAGCAGGTCGAGAATGCCCTGCCGGATCGAGACATCGAGCATCGAGGTGGGCTCGTCCGCCAGCAGGACCTGCGGGCGAACCGCAATGGCGCGGGCGATGTTGACCCGCTGGCGCTGCCCGCCGGAGAGCTGATGCGGGAATTTGCCGATGGTCAGCTCGGGATCGAGGCCGACGCTCTCCAAGAGCTGCTTCACCCCCGCCCGGCCTTCGGCGCGTCCCCGGGCATGGCCATGCAGCAGCAGGGGGCGGATGAGGTGATGGCCGATGGAAAAGACCGGATTGAGGGAGGCGAAGGGATCCTGGAACACCATCTGCACCGCGCCCCGATAGGCCTTTTCCTCTGCGCGGCTGCCGGCCAGCGTGACGTTCCGGTCGTGGAAGTGCAGCGCTCCCCCGGTCGGCTGGTCCATGCGGGCGATGATGCGGGCGCAGGTGGTCTTGCCGCAGCCGGACTCGCCGACCAAAGCGAGGGCCTTGCCCGGCACGAGCGACAGGGTGATGCCGCGCAGCGCCTGCACGGCGCCGAAGGAGCGGGTGATGTTCTCCAGCCTGATGATCGGGGTCGCTGCCGGTTGCAGGCGGGTGGGGGTGGCCAGCATGTTCATCAAAGGCTCCCCTCGAGATGGCGGGCCGTGGGCAGGACCGGGATGGCGCTCCACAATTTGCGGGTATAGTCGTGGCGCGGGGCCGTGCTGATCTGAACGGTATCGCCGACCTCGACGAGTTCGCCCTTCAGCATCACCCCGATGCGATGGCAGATCTGCGCCATCAGGTGCAGGTCGTGGGTGATGAAGAGCACCGAAAAGCCCTGGCTCTGCTGCAGGTCCAGGACCTGTTCCAGGATTTCGCGCTGCACCACGACGTCGAGCGCAGTGGTCGGCTCGTCCATGATGATCAGCTCGGGATGAAGCGCCAGGCAGATGGCGATGACGATGCGCTGGCGCATGCCGCCGCTGAACTGGTGCGGATAGTGGCCGAGGCGATCGGTGGGAATGCCGACCAGGCGAAACATGTCCTCCGCCCTGGCCCGCGACTGCGCGCGCGAATAGCCCTTGTGGAGACGGAGCACGTCGTGAAACTGCGCTTCCACGCGCAGCAGCGGGTTGAGGGAGTTCATTGCGCTCTGGAAGACCATGCCGATCTTGCGCCAGCGGATATGCCGGAGTTCGTCCTCCGGCAGGGCCAGGATGTCCTGGCCGTCCAGCAGGATGCGGCCGCCTCTTGTCCAGGCCGGCGGCTTGGCGAGGCGCGTGATGGCATAGGCGATCGTGCTCTTACCGCAACCGGATTCCCCGGCAAGCCCGAAGAGTTCGCCGCGACGGATCTGAAAGGAGACCTCCCTGACGGCCTGGAAGGCCCCCTTGTCGGTGAGGTAGTCGACGCTCAGATTCTGGATATCGAGAAGCACCTCGCTCATGACCCGCTCCTCGACAGCCGCTTGCGCCGGTTGCTCAGTTGCAGCCAGCGGGTCAAGGCAGGACCGGAGCGCAATTGCGGATTGGCGATCTCGTCGAAGGTGAAGTTGACGAGCGACAGGCCGAGCCCGACCAGCATGATGCCGATGCAGGGCGTGGCGATGTCCCACCAGGCACCGACGATGATGGCAGAGGAGTTCTGCGCATTGTAGAGCATGGTGCCCCAGCTGACGTTCAGGGGATCGCCGAAACCGAGATATTCCAGCGTCGTCTGGGCGACGATGGCGTAGATGACGCTGCCGACGAAGTTGAGGGCGATCAGCGGCAGCAGGTTGGGCAGGATCTCGACGAAGACGACACGCCAGCTCGGCTCGCCGATCATGCGGGCGGCAACCACGAATTCGCGGTTGCGCAGCGCCAGCGTCTGGGAGCGCGTCATGCGCGCGCCCCATGGCCAGGACGTCAGGGCGATGATGGTCATGATGGCGACCGGGCCGACCTTGCCTGCGAAGGAGGCGAGCAGGATCAGGAGCGGTATGTTGGGAATGACCAGCACCGCATTGGTGAGGAGGTCGAGGGCATTGTCGGTGCGGCCGCCGAAATAGCCGCCGAGCAGGCCGAGCAGCGTGCCGAGGGCCGTGATGGCCAGGCCGGTGGCAAAGCCCACCGCCAGCGAGGAGCGCGCGCCCCAGACGAACTGGGCGAAGACGTCACGCCCCATCTTGGTGGTGCCGAGCACATGTTCGGTGCTGGGGGGCTGGTGCGGGCGACCGACACGGGCCGCCGGATCGTTGGGGGCCAGGACCGGCGCCAGCAGGGCCGTCAGGCAGAGCAGCGCGACGATGACCAGGCCGAAGACGGCTTTCTTCTGTTTCAGGACGGCGTTCATGCCCTGGCCTCCCCGATGCGCGGATCGATCACGCCATAGACGAGGTCGACCAGGAGATTGGCGCCGAGCGTCGCCAGCGTCATCAGGAGGAGCTGACCCTGGATGACCGGATAGTCACGCGCGACGCTCGCCGTATAGAGCGTCAGGCCGAGGCCCGGATAATTGAAGACGATCTCGGTGACGATGGAGCCGCCGAAGACAGCGCCCAGGATCAGGGCAAGGTTGGTGAGCACGGGCAGCAGGGCGTTGCGGGCGGCGTAGTTGAACATCACGACCATTTCCCTCAGGCCCTTGGCCCGGCCCATGGTGACGTAATCCTCGCCGAGCACGGAGATCATGCTGGTGCGCATGGTGGTCAGGAATTCGCCGATCAGTGCAGGCGAAAGCGCAAGGACCGGCATGGCCGCGTGGAGGAGGACGCTGCCGATGAAGCCTGGCGAGAAGGACGGATCCAGCGATGGATCATAGGCATAGCCCACCGGCAGCCAGCGCAGGGACACGCCGAAGACGAAGAGGATCGACAGGCAGATCACCACCGGCGGCACCGATTTCATCACGATTGCCAGCGGCGAGACGATGGTGTCGAGACGTCCGCCGCGGCGCCAGGCCGCCAGGGCACCGAGAAGGCAGCCGACAATGAGTGAGAAGGTGATGGCGCCGAAGATCAGGAAGGCGGTCCAGCCTGCGGAGCGGGCGAGGACCTGGGTGACGGTCTGGGGATAGTATTTGACCGATACCCCCAGATCGAACGTCGCCAGCCCCTGCAGATATTCCAGGAACTGGCTCCAATAGGACTGGTCCACCGCACCGAAGCGGGCGCGGATGGCATCGACGGCCGCAGGCGTGGCGCGCGGGCCGAGTTGGGCGATCATCCCGTCGACAGGGCTGCCGGGCATCAGCCGCGGCAGCAGGAAGTTGACCAGGATGGCGAAGATGAAGGCGGTACCATAGACCGCCAGCCGGCGGGATGAGAGCCGCATCAGTCGGCATTCGCCACTGGCTTCAGGCGTAGCAGATGCATGAGCCTGATGCGGTTGTCGTCGTGGTTCTCCGGATTCATCGCGGGATCGTCCTTGGTGACCCAGCCGGTGAAACGCTTCGAACTGTACTGATACCAGGTCGGGCCGTTGAACAGGGGAACCATGGGGAAATTATCGGCGATGTGGAGCTGGATCTTGCCGAAGATGGCTCGGAAGTCCGCATCCTTGGAGGCGCGCTTATAGTCCTCGAACAGCTTGTCGAGGTCGGCATTGCTATAGCGCGAGGCGGCGAAGGACGACCGGCCGACAAAGGGAGTGGCGAGGGTCTGGTAATAGGCGCGGAACGGGGTGGGGCCGTCGGGCCGGGACTGGAACACGGTGTCGTAATTGCCTTCGACGATCTGCTTGTTCCACTGCTCATATTCGGGTGTGGCGACCGAAGCGTTGATGCCGGCCTTGCGCAGGCCCTCCACGCCGATCTGCACGGCGTCGATCCAGTCCGTCCAGCCATTCGGCACGGCGACGGTGAAGGCGATCGGCTCGCCCTTCGGGGTCTTGCGGAAGCCGTCGGCACCCTTGGCGTAGCCCGCCTCGTCGAGGAGCTTGTTGGCCTTGTCGACGTCATAGCCCATCCAGGCGTCCTGGCCCTGCTGGGCCTGCGGATTGGCCCAATTGTCGAAATGCAGCGGCAGGCCGGTCGCGTGGGGATTGACCTGTGGGTAGCCGAAACCGGCGATATCGACCATCGATTTGCGGTCCATCAGCAGGCTGACGGCCTGGCGGAACTTGATGTCGTCGAAAGCCGCCTTGTTGCCCGGATTGGTGGTCTTGAGGTTCATCTCGAAGGAGACGGTATTGGCGGAGGGCTGCCAGTAGCCATTATGCTTGGGATCGAGCGAGACATAGGTCTTTTCGATCTCGGGCAGGAAGGAACCGAACCAGTCCATGTTGCCCTCGGGCAAGGTCGCCAGCATCTGGTCGTTGCCGCTGATCTGGGGCAGCTTCAGGCAATCCACCTTCAGATGCTCGGCATCCCAATAATTGGGATTGCGGCATTGCTCGTAGACCTGCGGGGTGAAGCGGCGGATTTCGGTCATCGGGCCGGAGCCGACGGGATTCTCATTCTTGTAGGCGAAGGGATCGCCGACGCCCTTCCAGACATGCTCGGGCACGACGGTGAAGTCGGCGAGGGACTCGGGGAACTGGGAATCGACGTCCTTGAGATTGACCTTGACCTGGTTGGGCGCGGGCAGCTCCACCGATTGTACGGCAGCGCCGACCCCGACGATGTCGATGGAAGGGTTCTTCATCATCAGGTCGAAAGTGAATTTGACGTCCTTGGCGGTCAGGGGCTGCCCGTCCGACCATTTGACGCCGTCACGAATGGTGTAGGTAACGGATTTGAGGTCATCGGAGAACTTGTAGGCGGTGGCCAGGCGATAGATCGGCTTGCCGTTGTCGTAGGCGTTGAAGATGACAAGCGGCTCGTAGATGAAGTCGAGCGTGCTCTGCCGACGGCCAGCTGCGTCGAAGGGGTTGAAATTGCGCACCCAGCTGGTCTGCTCCTCGATATGCATGGTGAGCAGCGCCTCCGCCGAGGCATTGCCGATGATGGTGCTCGCGCACAAAGCGATCAGGATGCGTTTCATGGTCCACCTCTGTTATGGGATCGATCCCACATTTGTTTATGGTCATTTCACAACCCATCCCGGCCGGCACATGGTGCTGGGCGGGGCGGGCCGTCCTACGCTCTTGTTGCCTCCGCGGCGTGGTCCGTCCGCTGTCCTGCCGAATGGGGGATGACGCTTTCCCGGACGATCAGTTCGGCGGGAATGACGATGTCCTCCGGTGTGAAATTCCTGTCGGCAATCATGTCGAGCAGGAGTCTTGCAGCCGTCTGACCGGCTATGTCCGTCGGCTGGCGGATGGTCGTCAGCGACGGGGTGAGATGCCTCGCGTGAAAATTGTCGTCGAAGCCGAGGAGGGAGATCTGTTCCGGCGCCCTGACGCCGTGGTGGCGCAGCGCCAGCAGGACGCCGGCGCCGATGTCGTCGTCACCGGCAAAGATGGCGCTGACCTGCCGGCCCGACGCCAGCAGCCGTTCCGTGGCTTCGTAGCCGAAGCGCTCCTTGTAGTCGCCGGCTTCCAAATGGATGTCGGCCCGGCTCATGCCGGCTTCCGCCAGGGCGGTGTCGATGCCGCGCAGGCGCTCGCGCGTGTCGAAATAGGTGAGGGTGCCGGCAAAATAGGCGATGTCGCGATGGCCCATGGTCAGCAGATAACGCATGCCGTCGAGCGCGCCGTTGTAGTTGTCGATGCCCACCCTGGCCCAGGCCAGCGAGGTCGGCTCTCCGCCGATCGCCACGATCGGGATATCGGCCTTGGCCACCACTTCCTTGACCTCGTCGCTCACGGCATTTTCGAGATAGAGGATCAGGCCGTCGCAGGAGCGGTCGATCAATTCCAGGATCGCCCGCGCTTCCTCATGCGCCTGGGCGTAGCCCGAGGCGAGCAGGATCGACTTGTCGGCGGCGCGGCACACGCTCTGCATGCCGCCGACCATCTGGGCGTAGAAGGGGCTGGCGACGTTGACGACCACCGCGCCGATGATCTCGGAACGATTGGAGCGCAGTCCCCGTGCCATGGTGTTGGGCCGGTAGCCCAGTTCCGCGATGGCCGCCTCCACCGCCTGGCGCGCATTGTCCGAGACATAGCCATTGCCGGCAATGATCCGCGATACCGTCGATCGCGAAACACCGGCCCGCCTGGATACGTCTCTGATCGTGGCCACCAAGGCTCCGCTGCTGCATTGTGGGATCGATCCCATATCTAGAGCCCATGTTGGAGACGATGTCAAATCACCCCATGGATTTTCGATTGACCCTCGCCGGGCGGTCGGCGCCGGCGCTTCTTCGAAGGTCGCCGACAACGCGCCATAAGGCCGGAACCACCAAATTTTTCACCCTGCAGCAGCCTCGGCATAACCCATTTGGGCAGGCTGCGTTTAATCGTTGACCGTTGTAGCAAAAGCCCTAGCTTGTGTTTGAGAGGATCACAGGAAGACGCCTGGTCCCGGCAAGTCCAGGCGTTTCGATCCGATTCGAAAAGGGGTCGTAGCGCTTGGCAAAGACAACGAAGACGAACGCTCCCGTCGCCAGAGCCGCAAAGCCGGCACCCTTGGCCAAGCGGCCGGCCAGCCGCAGCAAGACAGCGGATTGGCGTTTGTCCGAAGTGGAAGTCGCCGCGCTCGCGGCCGGGCGTCATGCCGATCCTTTCGCCGTACTCGGCCCGCATGAGACACCTGCCGGCCTCGTCATCCGCGCCTTCATTCCCAACGCCGAGACGCTGTCGGTGCTCGCGCCCAATCTGGTCGGACCCGTTGCCCTGGAGCGGCGGCATGACGATGGCGTCTTCGAAGGCCTGGTGCCCGACAGCGTCGGGATCTACCGCCTGCATGCCGTCAATTCGGGAGGGCAGTGGGAGGTCGAGGACCCCTATCGTTTCGGGCCGCTGCTGGGCCAGGTCGACGACTATCTGCTGACGGAAGGCACGCATCTCCGGCTCTGGGACAAGCTCGGTGCTCGTCCCCTGCAGCATGGCGACATGGAGGGCGTGCATTTCGCCGTGTGGGCGCCGCATGCCCGGCGAGTGTCGATCGTCGGCGATTTCAACGACTGGGACGGCCGTCGCCATCCCATGCGCAAGCGCGTCGATACCGGCGTGTGGGAAATCTTCCTGCCCGGTGTCGGGGTCGGCGCCCATTACAAATACGAGATCATCGGTCCGAATGGCGCGCTGCTGCCGCTGAAGAGCGATCCCTTCGCCTTTGCCAGCGAATTGCGCCCTGGCACGGCCTCCCGGGTCGCCTCGTCGGAGCCCTTCGTCTGGACGGACCAGCAATGGCTCGAGGAGCGGGCGCATCGCGATGCGAGACGGGCACCGATGTCGATCTACGAGGTGCATCTCGGTTCCTGGAAGCGCGGCGAGCACCAGCGCTTCCTCAGCTACGACCAGCTTGGCGACGAGCTGATCGCCTATGTCCAGCATATGGGCTACACCCATATCGAATTGCTGCCGGTGACGGAGCACCCCCTCGATGCGTCCTGGGGCTACCAGCCGACCGGCATGTTCGCGCCGACCAGCCGTTTCGGCTCGCCCGAGGGGTTCGCCCGTTTCGTCGACCGTGCCCATGCCGCTGGCATCGGCGTGATCCTCGACTGGGTGCCCGCGCATTTCCCGACCGACTCGCATGGCCTGGCCTGGTTCGATGGCAGCGCGCTCTATGAGCATCCCGATCCCCGGCGCGGCTTCCATCCCGACTGGAACACGGCGATCTATGATTTCGGCCGGCGCGAGGTTGCCAACTTCCTGATCGCCAACGCCCTGTTCTGGCTGGAGCGCTACCATATCGACGGGCTGCGCGTGGATGCCGTCGCCTCCATGCTCTATCTGGATTATTCGCGCCGGGACGGAGAGTGGCTGCCCAATGTCCATGGCGGGCGTGAGAATCTCGACGCCATCGCCTTCCTGCAGCGCATGAACAAGGAAGTTTATGCCGCCCATCCCGGCGTGATGACCATCGCCGAGGAATCCACCGCCTGGCCCGGTGTGTCCAAGCCCGTGCATGACGGCGGTCTCGGCTTCGGATTCAAGTGGAACATGGGCTTCATGCATGACACGCTGAGCTACATGCAGCGCGAGCCGGTCTATCGCCAATATCATCATGACGACCTGACCTTCGGCCTCATCTACGCCTTTGCCGAGAATTTCGTGCTGCCGCTCTCCCATGACGAGGTGGTCCATGGGAAGAATTCCATCGTCAACAAGATGTCCGGCATGGAGGGCGATAAATTCGCGACCCTTCGGGCTTACTACGCACTGATGTGGGCCTATCCCGGCAAGAAATTGCTGTTCATGGGGCAGGATTTCGGTCAGCGCCGCGAATGGAACGAGAATGTCGGGCTGGACTGGGACCTGATGCAATACGGCCCGCACAAGGGGCTGAGCGATCTCGTGCGCGATCTCAACCATCTCTATCGCGGCCGCGCGGCGCTGCATCAGCGCGATTGCGAGGGTGACGGCTTCGAGTGGATGGTCGTCGACGACAATGCCAATTCGGTGTTCGCCTGGGCGCGCTATGCCACCGATGCGATGCCGATCGTGGTGGTGGCCAATCTCACTCCCGTCGCGCGCGACGACTATCTGCTGCCCCTGCCGCTGGCCGGGCAGTGGTGGGAAATTCTCAACACCGACTCCGAGCGTTATTTCGGGCTCAATCGAGGCAATTCCGGCGGAGTCTATGCTTATGCGGGCGATTGGAAGGGCAAACCGGCGTCCGCGCGTATCAATCTGCCGCCCCTGACGGCCATCATGCTGGAATGGGCGGGGAACTAGGCTGGGGAGTGGGCGTTGCATGTCTTTGGAGAGTCGCGGCTCTGCGATAGGAGCCAAGGCTGAACAAGAAGGCAGCAGCGTCATCCCGGATTATCAGTGGGAGGAACTGTATGACGGAACCGAGGCATTCGAAGGGTGGGCCGCTGGCACGTTCGGCCATGGCTTATGTGCTGGCCGGAGGCCGCGGCAGCCGCCTGATGGAACTGACCGACCGGCGCGCCAAGCCCGCGGTCTATTTCGGAGGCAAGAGCCGCATCATCGACTTCGCCCTTTCGAACGCGATCAACTCGGGCATCCGTCGTATCGGCGTGGCCACGCAATACAAGGCGCATTCGCTGATCCGCCACCTCAATCGCGGCTGGAACTTCCTGCGGCCGGAGCGCAATGAAAGCTTCGACATCCTGCCGGCCAGCCAGCGCATTTCCGAGGACATGTGGTATCGCGGCACGGCGGACGCGGTCTATCAGAACCTCGACATCATCGACGGCACCGGCGTCGAATACATGGTCATCCTGGCGGGCGACCATATCTACAAGATGGACTATGAGCTGATGCTCAAGCAGCATGTCGAGCAGAACGCCGATGTCACCATCGGCTGCCTCGAAGTGCCGCGCATGGAGGCTACCGGCTTCGGCGTCATGCATGTCGACGAGCAGGACCGCATCGTCGCCTTCGTGGAGAAGCCCAAGGATCCACCCGGCATTCCCGGCAATCCCGAAATGGCCCTGGCCTCGATGGGCATCTATGTCTTCTCGATGAAGTTCCTCACCGAGGAACTCAACCGGGATGCCAACGATCCCAATTCGAGCCGTGATTTCGGCAAGGACATCATTCCCCACATCGTCAAGAACGGCAAGGCGGTGGCGCACCGCTTCCCGGCGAGCTGCGTGCGCTCCGAGCACGAAAAGGAATCTTATTGGCGCGACGTCGGCACGGTGGACGCCTATTGGGAGGCCAATATCGACCTCACCGACGTCGTGCCCGCGCTCGACCTCTACGACCAGGAATGGCCGATCTGGACCTTCGCCGAAATTACGCCACCGGCTAAATTCGTGCATGACACCGAGGGACGGCGCGGTACCGCGATCTCCTCGCTGGTGTCCGGCGGCTGCGTCGTCTCCGGGGCAACGGCCAAGCACTCGCTGCTCTATACCGGCGTGCGCATCAACTCCTATTCCAGTGTGGAGAATGCCGTGATCCTGCCCTATGTCGAGATCGGGCGATCGGCACAGCTCAAGAATGTGGTGATCGACCGCGGCGTGATAATTCCCGAGGGCCTGGTCGTCGGCGAGGATCCGGAACTGGACGCCAAGCGCTTCCGGCGGACGGAAAAGGGCATCTGCCTGATCACGCAGCCCATGATCGACAAGCTGAAGCTCTGACGACACGATCCAGGGCATTTTCCGGCGGAGCCACAGGCTCATCGGCCAGGAAAATGCGTCAAAACAAGAAGTTAGCGCTTTCGATGATCAAAGTTCTCGCGGTTGCGTCCGAAATCCATCCGCTGATCAAGACGGGGGGGCTCGCCGACGTCGTCGGCGCGCTGCCTGCTGCCCTGAAAGGTCATGACGTCGCGGTGACGACGGTCATTCCCGGCTACCCCGCCGTGATGGCGGCCAGCACGGCCTGGGAGACGGTGGCCAAGCTGCCGGGGTTCTTCGGTGGTCGCACCGCCATCAAGCGCGCCACCATCGGCGAGCTCGATCTCCTGGCCGTGGATGCGCCGCATCTGTTCGACCGACCGGGAAATCCCTATGTCGACGCCGATGGGCGCGACTGGCTCGACAATCCCCAGCGCTATTGTGCCCTGTCGAGCGCGGCGGCGGAAATCTGCCACGGTCTGGTCAAGACCTACCGGCCCGACATCGTGCATGTGCATGACTGGCAGGCGGCGATGACGCTGGCCTATCTCAACTACACCGATGCCGTCAGGCCGAAATCGGTGATCACGGTGCATAACCTTGCCTTCCAGGGCCAGTATCCCCGCTCGATCCTCGGCAGTCTCGGCCTGCCGCAGCGGGCCTTTGCCCTGGACGGGGTCGAGTATTACGGCATGATCGGCTTCCTCAAAGCCGGGCTGCATTTTGCCGACCGCATCACCACCGTCTCGCCGCGCTATGCCGCCGAGATCAAGACGGCGGAAGCCGGCATGGGGCTGGAAGGCCTGCTCGCTGGCCGCGCCGATGTGCTCTCCGGCATCGTCAACGGCATCGACGAACGGGTGTGGAATCCCCAGACCGACCCGAGCCTGGCCGTGAATTACGATGCCAAGTCCCTCGCCAGGCGTGGGGGCAATCGCAAGGCACTGGAGGAGCGTTTTGGCCTCGATCACGACGACTCGCCGCTGTTCTGCCTGGTCAGCCGCCTGACCTGGCAGAAAGGCATCGACATTCTCGCCGAGGCGTTGCCGCATCTGGTCGCCTCCGGCGCGCGGCTGGCCCTGCTCGGTTCCGGCGATCGGGAACTGGAGGGCATCTTCCGCCAGGCAAGCCTTCAGCATCGAGGGCGCGTCGGTACGGTGTTCGGTTTCGACGAGGCGCTCTCGCATCTGATGTTCGGCGGCTCGGACATGACCCTGGTGCCGTCGCGCTTCGAGCCTTGCGGCCTCACCCAGCTTTACGGCCTGCGCTATGGCTGCATTCCCGTGGTGGCACGTGTCGGGGGGCTCTCCGACACCATCGTCGACGCCAATGATGCCGCCTTGACGCTCAAGGCCGCCACCGGCGTGCAGTTCCAGCCGATTACGCCGGACATGCTGCGCGATGCCATTTCGAGGGCCATCGCGCTCTACCACGACAAGCCCGTGTGGCAGGCGATGCAGCGCCGCGGCATGGGGCTGGACCAGTCCTGGGATCTCAGGGCTGCCGGCTATGCCAAGCTCTATCGCGAGTTGGTGGCGTGAGGAGAGCTCGGCCGCGGTTTTTGAGGGGAGGAGCCGCCCCTCACCCTTACCCTCTCCCCGTAAGAACGGGGCGAGGGGGACCTCGATGTCGCGACTTATCCAGCGGGCGCGACGTCTCGCATCGAGGCATCACGCTTGGCGCCCCTCGCCCCGTTCTTACGGGGAGAGGGTAAGGGTGAGGGGCAGCGCTGCTCCCATATGCTATCGATAGACCTTCGGATAAACCAGAACCGGAACCTCACTATGATCCGTACCGTCCCGACCCAACCCTTCGATGGCCAGAAGCCCGGCACGTCCGGCTTGCGCAAGAAGGTGCCGGTGTTCCAGCAGCCGCATTATGTCGAGAATTTCGTGCAGTCGATTTTCGACACGCTTGAGGGCTTTGCCGGCAAGACATTGGTCGTCGGCGGCGACGGGCGCTACTACAACCGCGAGGTCGTGCAGAAGATCCTCAAAATGGCCGCCGCCGCCGGCTTCGGACGCATCAAGGTCGGGCAGGGCGGCCTGATGTCGACGCCGGCCGTCTCGGCCGTCATCCGCAAATATGGCGCCTTCGGCGGCATCGTGCTCTCCGCCTCGCACAATCCCGGCGGGCCCGACGGAGATTTCGGCATCAAGTACAATATCGGCAATGGCGGTCCGGCGCCCGAGAAGATCACCGATGCCGTCTTTGCCCGTACCAAGTCGATCAGCGAGTTCAAGATCGCCGACGTGCCCGATATCGACATCGACAAGCTCGGCGAAACGGCGATCGGCGATACCATCGTCGAAGTGGTCGATCCCGTCACCGATTATGCCGAGCTGATGGGCAAGCTCTTCGACTTCGATGCCATCCGGGAGCTGTTCAAGTCCGGCTTCACCATGCGCTTCGATGCGATGTCGGCCATCACCGGCCCCTACGCCCGACGCATCATCGAGGACCAGCTGGGTGCCGCTGCCGGCACGGTGGTGAACGCGACACCGCTGCCCGATTTCGGCGGCCATCATCCCGATCCCAACCCGGTCAACGCCAAGGAGCTCTACGATCTCATGATGGGGCCGAACGCCCCCGATTTCGGGGCGGCCTCGGATGGCGACGGCGACCGCAACCTCATCATCGGCCGCGGTATCTTCGTCACGCCCTCGGACAGCCTCGCCATCCTCGCCGCCCATGCCCATCTGGCGCCCGGCTATGCCAAGGGCATTTCCGGCATCGCCCGTTCGATGCCCACCAGCCTTGCGGCAGACCAGGTCGCCAAGGCAATGGGCGTGAACATCTACGAGACGCCGACCGGCTGGAAATTCTTCGGCAATCTACTCGATGCCGATCGCGTCACCATCTGCGGCGAGGAAAGCGCCGGTACCGGCTCCAACCATGTTCGCGAGAAGGACGGGTTGTGGGCGGTGCTGCTCTGGCTCACCTTGCTGGCCAAGCGCCGCCAGCCCACGCTCGACATCGTGCGCGAGCATTGGGCCAAATATGGGCGGAACTATTATTCTCGCCACGACTACGAGGCCGTGCCGACCGAGGCGGCCAATGCAGTGATGGAGGCGATCCGCTCGCAGATCCCCAGCCTGCCCGGCAAGAGCTTCGGCGCGCTGAAGGTGAAGTCGGCCGACGATTTCGCCTATCACGATCCCGTCGACGGTTCGGATTCGAAGAACCAGGGCCTGCGCGTGCTGTTCGACAACGGCTCGCGCATCGTCTACCGCCTCTCCGGCACCGGTACGGAAGGCGCGACCTTGCGCGTCTATCTCGAGCGCTACGAGGCCGATCCTGCCCATCATGCCATCGAGACGCAGGCCGCTCTCGCCGATGTCATCGCTGTCGCGCGCCAGCTCAGCGGCATCGCCGAGAAAACCGGCATGGCCGAACCGAGTGTGGTGACCTGAAGGGAGGCCGCCCTTCTCCCCTTGCGGGAGAAGGTGCCGGCAGGCGGATGAGGGGTCGCGCTACCCTTTGATAGCTCGGCACGACCCCTCATCCGGCACTTCGTGCCACCTTCTCCCGCAAGGGGAGAAGGAAACCCTACACCCGCGGCGCGCAGAGCTTCGGCTGGTTCAGCACCGCCGGCTCGAGAAGGCCGGCAGCGATGCGCTTGGCGGTGCGGTCATCCCTCAGCTGGCCCGCCAGGGCATAGGTAAGACGCATCAGCTCCAGCGCGACCGCCTTGCGGTCGGTGGCGGCCGCGAAAGCCGTACCGTCGATGGGATCGCCGATGGCGATCGGCAGGATCGTGCCGATGCGGTCGCGCACTTCCTTGAAGATCAGGGACAGCCGCAGGGTCTGGTTGAGATGGCTGGCGATCTGGAACAGGCGGCTGTTCTGGCCGCCGAAGAAGATCGGCACCACCGTGGCCTTGGAGCGCTGGATCAACTGCACCGTGAAGGGTTGCCAGGGGGCGTCCATCGCAGGGCGTCGCCCGAGCTTGTCGGGCGAAGTAGAGACGCCGCCGGCCGGAAAGACGATCACGCAGCCGCCGCGGTCAAGCAACCGGCGCGCTTCGGCGCGGGTGCGCAAATTGGTCTGCATCGCCTCCTCGGTCTCCGCGAAATCGACGGGCAGCAGGAAGGCCTGCGTTTCCGGCGCATGCAGAAGCACGGCATTGGTGAGGATGACGAAATCCTGGCGGACCAGGCCGATCAGCCAGGCGATGGTGATGCCGTCGAGCACGCCATAGGGGTGGTTGGCGACGATGACGCAAGGCCCCGTCTTTGGAATCTTGTCGAGCTGGGTCCTGTCGAACTGGACGTCGAGCCGGAGCTGGCGGACCGCTGCGGCAAAAAAGCTCTCGCCAGCCACCGGATTGCGCTGGTTTTCGAGGTAGAGACGCTTCAGCCGAGGCTGCCCCGTCACCTTCTCGATGGCCCGGATCAGGGCCTGTTTCGGTTTGGAAAAGGTGGGGTCCGCATAGGTGAACTGGACGACGTCCGTTTCGGCCCCGGCTGGGTCGGCAATATGGCGAACCATGGTTTTCCTTCGGGCACACGATCGCGCCAGGACGTTCCTACAGCAAAACGCGCGACAAGGACATTGGTCGGCGACGATTCAGCCGCAATGGATAGCGGACAGAAATTTCGCCGCATCCTGTCATCTAGTCTTTGCGTTTTGATCGTCCAAGATGTCAGGAAAGTACGACAGGCATTCGACAGTCGAGGCAAGGACCGTATGGCACGTTCAAGCATGGCGAATCCCGGTGCGGCAGCTCCGCTCGGAGCGAGTTGGATCGGGGAAGAGGCCAATTTCGCCGTCCACGCTGCCGAAGCCGAACGCATCGAGCTGTGCCTGTTCGATGCCGATGGCACCGAGAGCCAGCGAATCCTGCTGTCGGGACGCGACGGGCCGGTGCATCACGGCCGCATCGGCGGCCTTGCGGAGGGACAGCTCTACGGGCTGCGCGCCCATGGTCCCTGGCGCCCGGAGGAGGGGCTGCGCTTCAACCCGGCGCGCCTGCTGATCGATCCCCACGCTGTCAGGCTCGTCCTGCCGGAGGGCATGACCTCTGCTTTGCCGATAAAGGGCGCACAGGGTGTGGACGATATCGTGCTGGACGAAACCGACACTGCCGCGATCATGCCGAAGGCGGTGCTGGAGCGGCCCGCGCCGGGCAGGACCCGCCCTTCCGGTGTGAGGCCCGAGAGCCGCATCATCTATGAAGTCCATGTCAAGGGCTTCAGCCAGGCTCATCCCGGCATCCCGCCCGAGCTGCGTGGGACGGTGGCCGCGCTGGCCCATCCGGCTGCGATCGCCCATTTCACCGAGCTCGGCATCACCACGCTCGAATTGATGCCGCTGGCCGCGGCGATCGACGAGCGCCATCTCGAGCCGCTCGGGCTGAGGAATTATTGGGGCTACAATCCCGCTTGTTTCCTGGCGCCCGATCCGCGGCTCGCCCCCGGCGGCATGGCCGAGATCGCCGATACGGTGGACCGGCTGCACGAGGCTGGCTTCGAGGTGCTGCTCGACGTCGTCTATAACCACACTTCGGAGAGCGACGAGCGTGGCGGCACCCACTCGCTGCGCGGGCTCGACAATCGTTCCTATTACCGGCTCGCCGACAATCCGCGTTTTTATGCCAACGATACCGGCTGCGGCAACACGCTGGCGCTCGATCGCGAGCCGGGGCTCGGCCTCACCCTCGCTGCCCTCCGGCATTGGGCGGAGATCGGCGGCTTCGACGGCTTTCGCTTCGATCTCGCCCCGGTGCTGGGGCGCCGGCCCGATGGTTTCGACCGGCAAGCGCCCTTGTTTGCCGCCATTGCCGCCGACCCCGTGCTGAGCACGCGGCTGATGATCGCCGAACCCTGGGACATCGGCCCCGGCGGCTACCAGCTCGGCCATTTTCCGCAAGGCTGGGCGGAATGGAACGATCGCTACCGAGACGACGTCAGGCGGTTCTGGCGCGGCGACGGCGGCATCGGCGCGCTGGCGACGCGACTGGTCGGCTCCTCGGATCTGTTCGACCCCGGCAGCCGCCGCCCGAGCGACAGCATCAATTTCGTCGCGGCCCATGACGGCTTCACCCTGGCCGATACGGTGAGCTTCGCCGGCAAGCACAATGACGCCAATGGCGAGGGCAACCGCGACGGGCATTCGGGCGAGGTGAGCTGGAACGATGGCGCCGAAGGCCCCAGCACCGCGCCGGAGATCGTATCGCTCAGGCGCAGCCATGTCCGGGCCTTGCTGGCGAGCCTCCTGCTGTCGCGGGGCACGCCGATGATCGCCATGGGCGACGAACTCGGCCGCAGCCAGCGCGGCAACAACAACGCATATGCCCAGGACAATGCCATCACCTGGATCGATTGGGCCAGTGCCGATCGCTCCCTGATCCAGTTCGTGGCGAGCCTGACGCGCTTGCGCAGATCGCTGCCTCTGGTGACGGCGGATCGGTTCCTCACCGGCAAGCCCCATCCCGACGATGGGGCAGATGGGCAGCCCGACGTGACCTGGCTCGGGCCGAGCGGCCAGCCTTTGCAGGACAATGAATGGGGCAATCCGGCTTTGCGCAGCCTCGGCATGGCCCTGGCAGGACCGGATGGCTCTAAAGCGCTGATCTGGTTCCATGCGGGCGCCGAGCCGCTCTATGCCCGGCTGCCGGATCTTGCACCCGGGCTGGCCTGGCGGCTGGCGCATGTCAGCGACGAATACCAGGCCTTCGCACCGCCGGCCCTCTACGGCGCCTTCGACATCATGGAGCTTGCGCCGCGCTCGGTCGGCGTGTTCATCGCCGAGCCGGGGCGTGCGCCGCGCCGGGATGGCGACGCGCCGCCCGAAGTGCTCGAGCTTCTGGCCAAGGCGGCAGGCATCGCGCCGGAGTGGTGGGAGGTTTCGGGCCGCCACACACTGGTCTCCGGAGACACCAAGCGCGCTCTGCTCACCGCCATGGGCCTGCCCCATCACTCGCTCGCCCAGGCACGCGAGAGCCTGGAGCATCTACGCTCGCTCGCTGCGCCCGTCGAGAACCGACAAGCCAAGGCCTTTTTGCCGCCGATGCTCGCCGATGGCGGCAAGCGCTTCGGCCTTTCCGCCCAGCTCTATACGCTGCGACGGCAGGGGGACCAGGGCGTCGGGGATTTCCGCACGCTGGAGGTTTTGGCCAGGGACGCGGCCGGCAAGGGCGCGAGCCTGATCGCGCTCAACCCCTTCCATGCCATGTTCCCCTCCGACCGGCAGCGGGCCAGCCCCTATCAGCCCTCCGACCGGCGCTTCCTCGATCCGGCCCTGATCGCCCTTGACGCCGTGCCTGAACTGGAAGGCCGGCTCACGGTCCCGCCACCGGCCGGGCGTTTCATCGATTGGCCCGAAGTCTGGCGCCACAAGCGGGCGGCGCTGGCCCAGGCTTTTTCGATCCTGACTGAACGCCCTGCGCGCTTGGCTGCCTTACGGGCCTTCCAGATGGCGGGCGGCGAGGCGCTGGCTCGCTTCTGCCTGTTCCAGGCGCTGGAGGAGCAGGCCGGGTCGAGCGCGATCCCGGCGATGTCGACGGCGGCCTTGCCCTCCGACCTGCAGCATGCCGCCGATTTCGCCGGCTATCTGCAATTCCTGGCGGAGGAGCAGCTTGCCGCGGCCAGCCGCGGCGGCCTTGCCATCGGTTTTTGCCGAGACCTCGCCGTGGGAGCGGCGCCGGATGGCGCCGAGGTCTGGACGGCGCCCGATGCCTTCCTGAAAGGGGTCTCCGCCGGAGCTCCGCCCGACCCCTTCTCGGCCAGCGGCCAGGTCTGGCATATCCCGCCGCTCGATCCGGTCGCTCTGCGCCAGAGCGGTTTTGCCCATTACCGCGAACTGCTCGCCGCCAATATGCGCCATGCCGGGGCCCTGCGCATCGACCACGTCATGGCGCTGACCCGGCTCTTCGTGGTGCCCGATGGTGCGCCGGCCAGCGAGGGCGCCTATCTGACCTATCCGCTCGAAGGCATGCTGGCGGTGCTCGCCGAGGAGAGCCAGCGCCATTGCTGCATGGTGGTGGGCGAGGACCTCGGCACCGTGCCGGAGGGCCTGCGCGAGCGGCTCTCCGAAGCCGAGCTCTATTCCTATCGCGTATTGTTCTTCGAGCGGGACGGCGGAGTGTTTCGCCGGCCCGATCTTTATCCGGCCGCGTCGCTGGCCTGCGTTGCCACGCACGACCTGCCGACCTTGCGCGGCTGGTGGAGCGGCGCGGACATCGCACTGGAGCGCACGCTTGGCCGGCCCGTCGCCGAGGACGCCGAGGCGGTGCGCGCCGAGGACAGGCAGGCGCTGCTGCAGGCCGTCGGCAGCGAGGAGAGTGTGTTGACGCCGGCTCTCGTCGGCGCCATCCATGGCTTCCTGGCCTCTGCTTCCTCGGGCCTCGTCGCCGCGCAGGTCGAGGACCTTGCCGGTGAGGTCGACCCGGTCAACCTGCCGGGGACCGATCGGGAATATCCCAATTGGCGCCGCCGCCTCGACCTCGATGTCCACGCCATGCTGGAAACCGACGAAGCCAAGGCGGTGTTCGAAGCGATGCGGCAGGCGGGACGGGCAGAGTAGCCATGGCGCCGACCGGCAAGCAGCATGAGAGAAGCCTGGCGCTCGGGGCCCTGGTCAGTCCCTGGACGGTTCCTGCCGGCCTTCCACTCCTGTTTGTCGTACTGGATCTCCTGGCCGGCGGGCAGGACGGCATTCCCGACTCTCAGATTGCCGGTGTCTTTGCGGCTTTTCTGATGTTTGGACTGCCTTTCACCTACGCCGTCACCTTGATCCTGGTGATGCCGGTGGCCTTGTGGCTGCGGCGCAAACAGAGTTTGTCGAGCGCAAGATTGTGCCTTTGGTGTATCCTGCTCGGGCCGATCACGATGTATGGCTACGCCTGGCTGCTGGGAGGAAGGCCGGGAGAACTGCTGGAACCGGAGGGCTTGTTGCTGTCTGCAGCGTATGGCCTGGCCTCCGGCATCGTCTTCTGCCTCGTATCGGGCATCCGTCTTGTGGCCCGCTGAAGCGCGTTCGGGACTCTGCTGCATCATTCGAGACCGAGGCCTGAAAGACCATGCATTCCAGATTGCTCAAGACCTTTCTCGCCGTTGCCCGCCATCGTAATGTCACCCGGGCAGCCGAGGCGGTGCATCTGGCCCAGTCGAGCGTGAGCGACCAGATCCAGGCGCTGGAAGCCGAACTCGGTACGCCTTTGTTCACGCGCTCGCGGTCGGGCCTGCAACTGACGGCAGCCGGAGCGGCGCTGCAGCCCTATGCCGAGGAGATCCTGACGCTGACGGAGGAGGCGCGCGGCGCCGTGGCCATGACGGTGGGGCAGGAGCGCGGAGCGGTATCGATCGGCGCCTTGGAAACGATTGCGGCCGCCCGTCTGCCGGCCTGGCTCTCGCGTTTCGGGCAGGCCCATCCTGAAATCGCACTTCGCTTGTCCGTCGCGGGTACGGGCGACCTCCTGCGCAAGCTGGAGGATGGTGAGGTGGACGTCGCCTTCTGCTTCGACAATGGCGAGTTCGACGAGCGTTTCGCCAGGCGTGGCATTTCCAGAGAGCCGCTGATCCTGATTGCGCCGGCCGGCGAACCGCCGCTGCCGGCCGATGAAGGTCTGTCCATTCTTGCCACAAGACGGTTCGTCGTGACGGAGATGGGCTGCGTCTACCGCCATCTGTTCGATGCGGCCTTTGCCACCGCCGGGCTTGCGGCACCCAAGCTCGCGGCCGAAGCGGGCAGCATCGGCGCGATTGCCCGGCTGGTGGCGGCCGGAACGGGCCTTGGCCTGGTGCCGCGCCTGGCGGTCGCGGAGACACTCGCGCGGGGCGAGGTCATCGAGCTTTCCTGGCCGGCCCCGGCCCAAACTGCCAATCTCGACGCGGAGCTGGTGATGATCTGGCGCCGGCGGCGGGTGCAGCCGCCGGCCTTGAAGCTGCTGCTCGCCTCGGCGAGCACCGGGCTCGACGCGCTCAGACCAGGCGGTGCCCACCCTCGACATGCAGAACCGATCCTGTCGTGAAGCCGTTGCCCATCACGAAGGCCAGGGCATCGGCGATGTCCTCAGGCCGGCCGACCCGGCCGACCGGCAATTTCCTGGCCATGGCTCCCAGGGTCTCGTCCTTCCTGTCGCCGGCGACGAAGGCCCAGATCGGGGTATCGACCCAACCGGGCGACACGGCGTTGACCCTCAAGGGCGCAAGCTCGACCGCCAGCGCCTTGACCAGCCCCTCCAGGGCGGCATTGACGGCGGCGACCGCTGCACCCCGCGGCAGGGGCCGGTAGGCCGCGATACCGGAGACGAAGGTCAGGGAGCCGGACGGTACCAGCTTCCCGGCGCCATGCTTGGCCAGGAGGAGGGCCCCGTAGACCTTGCTCTCCATGATTCTCTGGACGGCCTTCAGGTCGAGGGAGGGCAGAAGCGCATAGGCGCCTTCGATGTCGGCTGCGGTGCTGACGATATGATCGAGCGGGCCGATGTGCTCGAACAACGCTGCGACCTCGTGTTCCCGAGTGATGTCGGCAGAAACGGTATCGAGAGCGTCGGCGGCACCGAGGCTCGAGCGGGCCTGGGCCAGTCTCTCCTCACTCCGTCCGACGATGACGACCCGCGCACCGGCATCGAGGCAACGCCGTGCCAGTGCCAGGCCCATGCCGGAACTACCGCCGGCGATAAGAATTCTCGATTTTGCAAGACTCATGATGAAGCGTTTCCTTTCGATGCCGATGAACCTGCGCATGGGCATCCCAGATCGGCGACGGCCTGGAAAACGGAAGAAACCGATAGTGCCATCGAGGTTTCCGATGGCAGAGCTGTGCTTGACGGGAAGGGGAGACGGACGAGACGTCCATAGGCGCTAAGATAAGGGGTTGGGCGAGATGAGGCGGTTGGAGATCGAGCTCGACATACGAGCCCCCTCGCCCCGTTTACGGGGAGAGGATGGAGGTGAGGGGCTACGGAAGGCGTCAGTTTGTGAGGTCGCGCCGCCCCTCATCCTTACCTTCTCCCCGTAAACGAGGCGAAGGGGTGGCCGGCCTCGCGCCTCTCGCCTGATCTTAGCGCCTATGGACGTCTCGTCCGCCCTCGAAATCACCATGCATGCCTGCGAGAACCCTGTTTTCGGGGCGTGGCCGGAAATTCCATGCACCGGTACGTGCGGGCTGGTCGGTCGGGTTGCATGAGGCTCGCCGGCTGAGCCATGATAGCCGGCTAAACCGCGAATCTGGACGGTCCCGTGAGTCTCTATGCTCTCAAGCCTCGTTTTCAGGCCCTTTTGCGCCCGCGCGTCACGCGGCTGGCCGAGCGGGGCACGACCGCCAACCAGGTGACGCTGGCGGCGGCGGCGGGCTCTCTCGTCGTTGGTCTCGGTGTCGCCTGGCTCTCGGATCTGCGCATCCTCTTCCTGTTGCTGCCGGTCTGGCTCGCCATCCGCATGGCTCTCAATGCCATCGACGGCATGCTGGCGCGGGAATTCGGCCAGAAGAGCCTGCTCGGCGCCTATCTCAACGAGATCGCCGATGTCGTCTCCGACGCCGCGCTGATCCTGCCCTTTGCCACCCTGCCGGTCTTCGGACCGTTCTGGACCGGGACGGTGATCGTGCTCGCGGTGATCAGCGAGTTCGCCGGCGTGATGGGGCCGATGGTGGGAGCTTCCCGGCGCTATGACGGCCCGCTCGGCAAGAGCGACCGCGCCTTCGTGTTCGGCGCGCTCGGCCTGTGGGTCGGCCTCGGCCTGCCGCTGCCCGGCTGGTTCGGCTGGATCATGCCGCTTGCCGTGCTTTTTCTCACACTGACCATCGTCAATCGTGTGCATAAGGGCCTGCGTGAAGCCCGCGCCAAGCAGGCCGATGACGGCAGGAGTCATGATGCGTCCCTCTGAGACCGGTTTTTTTCGCAGCCATGACGGTGTCGAGCTGTTCTACCGCCATTGGCCGGCTGTGAACGCGCCCGCCAAGGGCGCGGTCGTGCTGTTCCATCGCGGGCATGAGCATTCGGGGCGCATGGCGCATCTGCCCGATGAACTCGCCATGCCCGATTATGAGTTCTTCGCCTGGGATGCCCGGGGCCACGGCGACTCGCCCGGCGAACGTGGCGATGCCCCGAGTTTCGGCGCCCTGGTGCGCGATGTGCAGAGCTTCATCGACCATATCGGCGCTACGCATGGTTTCGCGCCCGCCGATATCGCCGTGCTCGCCCAGAGCGTCGGGGCCGTCGTCGCCTCGGCCTGGGTGCATGACTATGCGCCCAAGATCCGCGCGCTCGTGGTGGCCTCTCCCGCCTTCAAGGTGAAGCTCTATGTGCCCTTCGCCCGGCCGGGCCTGAAGCTGTGGCAGGCCTACAAGGGCAATTTCTTCGTGCAATCCTATGTGAAGGCCAAGTTCCTCACCCATGATCTCGAGCGCCAGGCGACCTTCGACGCCGATCCCAAGATCACCCGGGCGATCTCGGTGCGCATCCTGCTCGGGCTCTATGAGGCAGCACGACGGGTGGTCGAGGATGCCCGGGCCATCACGGTGCCGACGCAATTGCTCGTCTCGGGCGCCGACTGGGTGGTGCATCACGGGCCCCAGCACCGTTTCTACGAGAATCTGGGATCGGCTACCAAGGAGCGGCACGTGCTGCCGGGATTCTACCACGACACGCTCGGCGAGAAGGACAGGGCGGTGGCGATCGGCCATGTCAGGCGCTTTCTCGGCGAGCGCTTCGCCGCGCCCCTGGAACGCACCGTCCTCACCGAGGCCGATCGCCAGGGCTACACCCGCGACGAAGCCGACAGGCTTGCCTCGCCCCTGCCGCTCGCCTCGTCGAAGGGCCTCTACTGGGCGGGCACCAGGCTCGGGCTGAAGGCGACGGGACTGGTCTCCGACGGCATCAGGCTTGGCCATGAGACCGGCTTCGATTCCGGCTCCACCCTCGATTATGTCTATCGCAACACGCCGTCGGGGCGTTCGGCTCTCGGGCGGCTGGCCGACAAGAATTATCTGGAGGCAATCGGCTGGCGCGGCATCCGCCAGCGCAAGCTTCATGTCGAGGAATTGCTGCGCGCCGCCATCGCCCGGCTGCGGGAAGAGGGGCGGCCGGTTTCCATCGTCGACATCGCTGCCGGCCATGGCCGCTACGTGCTCGAAGCCCTGGAGGCGGAAGGCGTCTCACGGCCGGATTCGATCCTGCTGCGCGACTACAGCGACATCAATGTCGAGGCGGGCGGGCGGCTGATCGCCGAAAAGGGCCTCGCCGACATCGCCCGCTTCGTCAAGGGCGATGCCTTCGATGCGGCCAGCCTTGCCGGCATCGAGCCCAAGCCCACTCTCGGGCTGGTTTCCGGGCTCTACGAGCTCTTCGCCGACAACAACCTGATCAAATGGTCGCTGGGCGGCCTTGCCGCCGCCATCCCAGCCGGAGGCTATCTGATCTACACCGGCCAGCCCTGGCATCCGCAGCTCGAGTTCATCGCGCGCGCCTTGACCAGCCACCGCCAGGGGCAGGCCTGGGTGATGCGCCGGCGCACGCAGGCCGAGATGGACCAGCTCGTCGAGGCCGCCGGTTTCGAGAAGCTCGAACAGCGTATAGACGAATGGGGCATCTTCTCGGTCTCGCTCGCTCGCCGCAAGGCCGTGTCATGACCCCTGTTTTGGAGCGCGGACTTCCAGTCCGCTCTTGGAAACGCCCTGCTGATGGGAAGGGAAGAAGCGGACAGGATGTCCGCGCTCCAAGGGACTTCCGGCAAGAGGTATCGTCATGACCATGGCAATACCGGCGAAGCCTGCCGATGGCGGGCGCTCCGACAGGCGCCCTTGGGGCAGGGCGCTTGTCTGGCTCGCAGGCCTCGGCATCTTCTTCTATTCGAGCTATGGCCTTGCCAACTACCTCGCCGACCAGCGCGCCTTCGTGCCGTCCATCGTGTTCGGCTGGGAACACGGCATGCCGTTCCTGCCCTGGACGATCATTCCCTATTGGTCGGTCAACCTGTTCTATGCCGCCTCGCTGTTCGTCTGCACTAGCAGGACGGAGCTAGACACACTGGGGCGCCGGCTGCTGACCGCACAGGTGATCGCGGTCGCCTGTTTCCTCCTCTTTCCGCTGCGCTTCAGCTTTGCCAAGCCGGAGATCGGCGGCGGCCTGTCCGGCTTCATGTTCGATGCGCTACTCAGCTTCGACAAGCCCTACAACCAGGCGCCCTCGCTGCATATCGCGCTCCTGGTGATCCTCTGGGTGCACTACGCCAGCCATCTGCCGGCCTGGGCCCGGTGGTTGCTCCATCCCTGGTTCGCCCTGATCGGGCTTTCCGTCCTCACCACCTACCAGCATCACTTCTTCGACATACCGACCGGTGCCTTGCTCGGCCTGTTCTGTCTGTGGCTGTGGCCCGATGAGATGGGCGTTCCCTCTCCCCCTCCGGGAGAGGTTAGAAAGCGTCGAAAGCTCGCCGCCTATTATGGTCTGGGCG
Source organism: Labrys sp. (in: a-proteobacteria) (assembly GCF_047605565.1). NCBI lineage: Bacteria > Pseudomonadati > Pseudomonadota > Alphaproteobacteria > Hyphomicrobiales > Xanthobacteraceae > Labrys > Labrys sp. (in: a-proteobacteria). The sequence goes on along the minus strand of NZ_JASGFM010000020.1, from coordinate 74,622 downwards.
CCCTGGCTCTTGTCGTCATCGGCATCGGGGTCGGCGGCTGGGGGCTGTGGCTCTGCTATCCGGCGGCATCGCTCGCCTTTGTCGCGGCGAACTACCTCTGGCGCGGGGCGGCCGGTTTCCAGAAACGGGGCGACGGTTCGATGCCGCTGGCGGTCCGGCTCCTGTTCGCGCCCTATCAGCTCGGGGCTTTCCTCAATTCGCGCTGGTGGACGCGCCGCCAGCCATCCGCCGGCGAAGTCCGTCCCGGGATCTATCTCGGCCGTATACCCTCGCGCCTCGATCGCGCACCGGGGAGCTATGGCAGCGTTGTCGATCTTGCCGCCGAACTGTCCGCCTGGCGGGGCGTGTCGACGCGTGCGGTGCCGATGCTCGACCTGATAGCGCCGCAGCCGGCAAAGCTGGTGGAGGCTTCGCAAGCGATCGAAGCGGCGCGCGGCAAGGGCACGGTGCTGGTGTGCTGCGCACTCGGCTATTCGCGCAGCGCCGCGGCGGTTGCGACCTGGCTGCTCGCCGGTGGGCAGGCGCAAACGGTGGACGACGCGGTTGCGATCCTACGTGCCGTCCGCCCGCGAATCGTGTTGGGGTCCGAGGCGCAGGCCGCCATCGTGGCGGCCGCCAAACTGGTTGATGTCCAAAGTGATTGAAGTCCATGGCTGAGGCACAGGAAAATCCGGCGGTGATCGCCGCCATCGCCGCTTCCTATTTGCGGCAGGGCAGGGCGCTCGATTGGATTTCGCGCGGATTGACGCTGCTGGGTGTCCTCGCCGTCGTGATCGCCACCTATGCATCAGCGCCCCTGTCCGTCAGCGGGCTTGCAGTGCTGGCCGTGCTGCTCGGCCTGGTACAGAGCTATTTCGCCCTGCGCGCGGGCTTTGATGCCGAGATTTTCGGCCATCTGGCCGGCAATGCCTTCAGCACCACCAATTTCGACGGGGCGATGAAGCGTCTCGGCTTGTTTGCTGAAGACCGCGCCTCGCGCCCGATGTCGGAGCGGGCTCGTGGCGCCATGGCCCTGGTGCGCCGCCAGGCCATCTTCCTGGTGCTGCAGGTCGCAAGCCTGCTGGCTTTGCCGCTGCTTGGGGCCATGCTGTGAGCGACATCGCGGTGCGGGATGGCCGTTCCCTGTTCGGCCGGCTGGTGGGAAGCGCTACCATCGGTTTTGCCCGGCTCGTCACCGGCGTGCGCGGCAATTGGCAGGGCTGCCTGCCGGCGCGCAAACCGCGCATCTATTTTGCCAACCATGCCAGCCATGGCGATTTCATCCTGGTCTGGACGGTCTTTCCGTCTGCCCTGCGCGCGACGGCACGCCCGGTGGCGGCGCGCGATTACTGGAATGCCGGCGCGACGCGGCGCTTCCTCGCCCACAATGTCTTCGATGCCGTGCTGATCGACCGCGAGAGCACGACCCGCAGTGTCGATCCGATCGGCCAGATGGCCTCTGCCCTGGAGGCGGGATCCTCGCTGATCCTGTTTCCGGAGGGGACGCGCAACATGGGCGAGGAGCCGCTGCTGCCTTTCAAGTCCGGCCTGTTCTGGCTCGCCAAGCGCCAGCCGGACGTGGAAATGGTGCCGGTCTGGATCGAGAACCTCAATCGCGTGATGCCCAAGGGTGAGTTTCTGCCGGTGCCCTTCCTGTGCACCGTCACCTTCGGAGCACCGCTGCGGCTGGGGCCCGGGGAGGAGAAGCAGGCCTTCCTCGATCGCAGCCGCAATGCCCTGCTGGCTCTCAGGCCGCATGAGGGGGACGAGGGTTGATGTTCGAGAACCATACCCTGGCCCTGTTTGGCGGCATCATCGCCTTCCTGGTCTTGGCCTCCCTCATCGGCTGGCAGCTCGACCGCAGGGCCGGCCCGCAGGGCAATGCCGCCATCGACAATCTCAATGCCCGCATCCGCGCCTGGTGGGTGATGGTGGCGCTGATGGGCGGTGCCTTCCTCCTCGGCAAGGCCGGCGTGATCGCCCTCTTTGCCTTCGCCTCCTTTGCGGCCCTGCGTGAATTCCTGACGCTGACGCCGACGCGCCGGGCCGACCATCGCACTTTGTTCGCCATGTTCTTCGTGGTGCTGCCGATCCAGTACTACCTGATATGGATCGAGTGGTACGGGCTCTATTCGATCTTCATTCCGGTCTATGTCTTCCTGCTCCTGCCGATCCTGATCGCGCTGAGGGGCGATACTGCCAAGTTCATGACCCGTGTCGCCGAGATGCAATGGGGCGTGATGATCGCCATCTTCTGCCTCTCCCATGTGCCGGCGCTGCTGACGCTGGATATTCCCGCTTTCGAGGGCCGCAAGCTCCTGCTGATCGCCTTCCTGGTCATCGTGGTGCAGATGAGCGACGTCCTGCAATATGTCTGGGGCAAGCTCTTCGGCCGGCACAAGGTGGCGCCGAAATTGTCGCCCTCCAAGACCTGGGAAGGCTTGGTCGGTGGGGTAGCGAGTGCCACTTTGCTCGGTGCCGGCCTGTGGTGGATCACCCCGTTCTCCTTCTGGCAGGCCGGGCTGGTGGCGCTGGTGATCACCTTGATGGGCTTTTTCGGCGGGCTGGTGATGTCGGCGATCAAGCGCGATCGCGGCGTCAAGGATTGGGGGCATCTGATCGAGGGGCATGGCGGCATGCTCGACCGGCTCGATTCCGTCGTCTTCGCCGCGCCGATCTTCTTCCATGTGGTCCGCTATTGGTGGACTGTGTAGAAACGAGTCGTCGCTGCCTGCCGGCGATCGGATGTTCACGCCTCATCTCTGCCAAGGAAATCCCATGTCCAAGCCTGTCCTGTTCGGAACCTTCAACGGCGCCGATGTGCTCGAGGTCACCCTGCGCTCCGATGCCGGTGCCGAGGCCCGGATCATTACCTATGGCGGCGTGGTGCGCGATCTCCTGGTGCCCTCGAAGAACGGGCCGCAGCGTGTGGTGCTCGGCTTCGAGAAGTTCGAGGACTACCCCAAATATTCCCCGCATTTTGGCGCCAATCCTGGCCGGGTCGCCAATCGCATCGGCTTTGGCCGCTTCACCCTTGATGGCGTGACCTACGATCTCTCCAAGAGCCATGGCGGTCCGCACACGCTGCATGGCGGTGCCACCGGCTTCGGCAAGCGCGTCTGGTCCCTGGTGCAATCGGACCAGCGCTCGGCCACGCTGGTGCTCGTCTCCGAGGACGGCGACATGGGCTTCCCCGGCCGCGTGGTGACGACCTGTACCTATCGCCTGCTGGAGCCGGCGACGTTGCAGGTGATCTTCACCGCCACCACCGACAAGGCGACGCCAGTCAATCTCGCCCAGCATTCCTATTTCAATCTCGATGGTTCGGCCGATGTGCTCGACCATCGCATGGAGATCGATGCCGATTTCTATACGCCCACCGACGCCGACCTCATCCCCACCGGCGAGATCCTCTCGGTGGCGGGTACGCCATGGGACTTCCGTCAGGAGCGCACCTTGCGCCTGGAGACGCCGGAAGGGCCGTTCAAATATGACGGGAATCTGGTGCTGAGGAGCTCGGGCGTATTGGCGCGGGCGGCGCGGACCTGGTCTCCCAAGAGCGGCGTCAGCCTGGAGACCTGGACGACCCAGCCCGGCGTGCAGCTTTACGATGCCGCCAAGCTGGACATCCCGGTTCCCGGCCTCGGCGGCGCCAAATATGGGGCCTTCGGCGGCTTCTGCCTCGAGACCCAGAACCTGCCGGATGCCGTGAACAAGGCGCATTTCCCGTCCTCGATCATCCGGCCGGGCCAGGTCTACGATCACGAGACGCAATATCGCTTCGGACAGGTGTGAGCGGGATAATCCGGTTCTCGTTCGGGTGCGCGGACATCATGGCCGCGCATCCGAAACCGAACTGCGCCACGATCAATCTGCCTCCTAGTTTCTGCATCAAGGGAGCAAATCGGACCTTACCGATGGCGAATTCCATCACCTACGATGCGCGGCCTGACCTGCCATACCTGCCGATGAATAATTCGCTGATGTCGGTGTTCATCGACGTCTTGGCGTTGGCTGCCTCGTCACTGGCTTCGACCCCTCGGCAATGCCAGCTTGCAGCGTGGATCGCCGCGCGGGACCAAGGCATCTTTGGCCTTGGGACCGTGGGCTTCGATATCGCCGAGATGCCCTGGGAAATTGAGAGTTTCGTCGAAGACCGATCCTTCATCCTCCGCACGATCGAAACGGCGAAAGCGAAGCGCGATTGGCACCGGCTCGGCTACGAGCCGAAGGAAGAGTGGCTTATGCCATGCCTGGATAAATTCCATGTGCTGCTGGCGGCGTTTGTGCCCGCTGACATTCGCGCCGAGGCGACGGACCGGAAGGGTTTGTGGTCGGCCCCCGAATTCGAGCGCTGTCCGGCGCATGGCCTGATCAAGCATGCCCATGGCTGCCCCATCTGCAATGGGGCGTGACGGGAGGCATCGGTCCGATGGCAAGCGGGCACTCGATTGATTAGAGCAGGCCGAGATAGACGATCTCGGTTTCGATCTCGCCGCCGTCGATCTCCACAATGCGATAGCCGCGTCGCGTCGTATCGACTTCAAGCCGATCGGCCTCCTTGACGATCTGGTAGGAGACGGCGGGGGTGCAGAACTGCCGGATGTTCGCCTCGCGCCGTTCATCCGCCATGTGATAGTGGCCGCAAAACAGCGATATGTCGCATTCGCTGCCGATCAGAAGCGCCTTGAGAGTATCGCGTTCCCTCAAGGCGGCGCCGGCGTGCTCCACCGGTGTATCGATCGGCAGGACCGGATGATGCAGGAACAGCAGGAGGCGGCGCGTGTCCTGCAGTTCGCGCGCGAACCAGGCGAGTTGGTCCTCATCCACCCGGTTGGCCGATGAATCGAGAAACACCCATTTCAGCGCCGGATTGCCTTCGGAAAAACAGGCCTTGCCCTCAACGGCATGGGTCTGATCGGAAAGGAAGGGTGAAACCGCGTCATAGTCGTCGTGGTTCCCGAGGACTATTCTCGATTTGAAATCGTAGGATCCCAGGATCTCGAAGAAGTCGGGGACGGAGTTGCGTGCGCCGATGTCGCCACCGAAGATCACCTCCGATATGCCTCTCGCGGCAATGTCGTCAAGGACCCAGCGCAGATGGTCTCGATGTTCTGCCGGCTCACTGGCATAGCGCATCTTGTCGCTGTCCATCGCACCGCCCATGACGAGTTTTTGCCCGAGATGGGCGTCGGTGAAATAAGCAAGTTTTCTCGTCATCACGGCGGCCTGGCAATTGCATCGACTTGTCGCCCCGTTCTAGCGGGCCGTGCCGGGCAATGTTTCGACGCGCGTCGAACCATGTGTACCCACGCCATCCACGCAGATCAGGTTTCTGCTTAGGGCCTTGCTGCGAAACGCCAGGGCTTCGGCATATTCGGGGGAGGCATACCAGGCCTCGACGGCGGCACGATCGGGAAATTCGACAAGGACGATCAGACGAGGCGACCAATTGCCCTCCATGGTTCGGACCGGGCCGCCGCGCGCCAGATAGCGGCCGCCATATTTTTCGATCGTCGCGGGGGCAAGCCGCACATAGGCGTTCCAGGCTTCCTCATCCTGCGGAACCACGTCGGAAATGACATAGGCACTCATGATTTTCGTCCTTTTTCCAGTTCAGCCAGGTCCAGGATCTTCTGCTCGATGACGAGGAGGCAGGACTGAAGGTCCTCGATCTGGGCTGCCACCCGCCGGCTTTGTTTCTCGAGCATGTCGCGGCGCGCGGCCTCGGTGCCGGCGCCTTGCTGCCATAAGAGCGCATAGGCCGCGATGTCCCGGATCGGCATGCCCGCGGCCTTCATGCGGCCGAGAAAGTCGATCCAGCCGAGGATGGCGGCGTCATAGTCCCGCTGGCCCGAGCCGTTCCGAAAGGCCGGCGGAAGCAGGCCGACTTTTTCGTAATAGCGCAGCGTGTGGACCGACAATCCCGAACGGCGCGCCAGTTCTCCGATCTTCATCTGTCTTCATCGCACTCCCGGACCGCTGTCGAGGCTACTTGCTGGAGTGCACTCTAGATCAAGCGCTGATTTGCGGCATGTCGGTCGACAGCCGACCGTCCGTCCGAGAGACCGCGGCGGGCTGCAGGCGCATAGCGGCTCGCACGGACCTCGGATAGCGACAGTGCTGACAGATCGTTGTCAGCAGCAATGAACTAACCTTCGCACTTCGATCGGCGGGGAGGGGCGAGGGCCATGACAGGTTTCGAGACATTGTCGGTAGCGATGGTTCCCATGCGCCTTCTGACCTTTCAGGCCCCGGTCGAGGATGTCGACCGCATCATGGAGGCCGTCGTCGCCATCGTTCCCCTGGCGATGGGAGCCTATGATAGCAATGCCTATCAGTCCTCTCCCGGGATTGAGCGCTATCGCCCGCAGGAAGGGGCCGCGGTCGGCGCGGAATGTGATCTTCGTCGGCGCCAGGGGGTGGTGGAAGTCGTTTTCGAGCTTCCCGATGCACAGGATGTTGCGGAGAGGGTGGTCGAGGCGATCTTCCAGGCCCATTCCTACCAGGAGCCGGTAATCAGGCTGCAGGCCATCCTGTCCAGCCGTTCCAAGGGGCTTGACGACAGCAAGAACCCCAATCGCTGGTGGAACAGCACCGGCGATTGGAAGAAGGCGGCTTCGACGTGAAGAAGAGTGATGGGCGGCGGCGCCTTAGGCCAAGGCTCCCGCCAGGCGCAGCCTGCCCACCTCGAGGCCGTTCCAGTTCTTCTGCACCGGTTCGAGGAAGCTCCTCAGCGCCTCGGCCTCGCTGTCGGAAAGGGGCAGAAGCTTGGCGATCACGCCGGCCATCATCAGTTCCGCAGCCCGGGTACCGCCATCGTCACATTTGAGGGCGATGCCGTAGCCGAGTTCGGGAAAGGCGGCGCAGAACACGCCCTCGGCGCCTGTCTTCACGAAGACGCGTTCGCCGAAGATCGTCATGATCTCGGTGCAGAAGCGCCTGGTGCCGGCGACCAGGAAGGGCTCCGCGGCCGCAGCGCGGCGGATGCGGGCGGCGGCCTTCGCCCTTTCGGGGCCGAGATGGGCGCCGGTGCCGAAGCGAGCAAAGCCCCGCGCCACGCCTGCGAGCGGAGCGGCCTGGGTGGGGATGGAGCAGCCGTCGATGCCGACGCCATCGCCGGCAAGGGCGGCTCCGCTCATCGCGTTGACCGCCCCCATCACCTCGCGCATCACCGGATGCCCGGCCTCGATGTAATGGTGGGGATCACGGTCGCTGGCGCAAGCAAGGCAGATGAAGCCGGCATGCTTGCCCGAGCAGTTGTTGTGCAGGGCCGAGGGCTCTTCTCCGGCCCGCAGCAGGGCCCAGGCGGCCGGGCGAAAGCTCGGCGCATGGACGCCGCATTCGAGCGTGCCGGCATCGCGGCCAGCCTTGGCCAGCATGGCGGCAGCCTGCTCGACATGGCGCGGCTCGCCGCCATGGGAGGAGACGGCGAGGGCGATGTCCGCGTCGGTAAGACCGAGCTTGTCGGCGGCTCCCGATTCCAGCAGGGGCAGGGCCTGGAACGCCTTCACCGCCGAGCGGGGGAAGACGGGGCGGGTGACATCGCCGAGCGCGAGTACGAGGCGGCCTTCGGGATCGCTGACGGCAACGGCGCCGCTATGCCGGCTTTCGACCATGCCGCCGCGGATGAGTTCGGCCAGGACGGGATTGGACATGGCGACTTGCTTTCTTTATGTGCAGGCGGGCCTCCATCGCAGGCTTCGCGGGCCGAGGCAACACCCGAATATGTGATCACATTTCTACATTGATCCGCGCGCGCCGAACGCCTATCTAAGCGCCAGCGAGAGACATAACGGAGGAAGGCGCATGTTGGAAAAGCTGGCGCAGACACTCGAATTCAAGCGTGAGGCCGCCTACGTCAACGGTCAATGGATCGCTGCCGACAACGGCAAGTCCCTGCCGGTCACCAATCCCGCCACCGGTGAACTCATCGGCAGCGTGCCCGATTGCGGCAAGGACGAGACGGCGCGGGCCATTGCCGCGGCCGATGCGGCCTTCCCGGCCTGGCGCGCCAAGACGGCGAAAGAACGGGCCAAGATCCTGCACAAGCTCGCCGATCTGATCGAGGCCAATGCCGATGCGCTCGGCGTGCTGCTCACGGTCGAGCAGGGCAAGTCGCTCGCCGAAGCGCGCGGCGAGGTTGTGTTCTCGGCCGCCTATGTGCGCTGGTTCGCCGAAGAAGCCCAGCGCGTCTATGGCGATGTGATTCCCTCGCCCTGGCCGGGCCGCCGCATCCTGGTCACCAAGGAGCCTGTGGGGGTCGTCGGCGCCATCACGCCCTGGAACTTCCCCTCCTCGATGATCGCCCGCAAGCTCGGCCCTGCCTTGGCCGCAGGCTGCACCATCGTGATCAAGCCGGCCCTGCAGACGCCCTATTCGGGCCTCGCCTGGGGCGTGTTGGCCGAAATGGCCGGCATTCCGGCCGGTGTCGTCAACGTCCTCACCGGTTCGGCGAGCGCCATCGGCGGCGAGCTCACCTCCAATCCGCTGGTGCGCAAGATCACCTTCACCGGCTCCACGCCGATCGGCAAGCTCCTGGTCGAGCAGTCGGCCAAGACGCTCAAGAAGGTCTCGATGGAGCTCGGCGGCAATGCTCCCTTCATCGTGTTCGACGACGCCGATGTCGACAGGGCGATCGAGGGCGCGATGATCGCCAAGTACCGCAACTCAGGCCAGACTTGCGTGTGCACCAATCGCTTCCTGGTGCAGTCAGGCATCCACGACACATTCGTCGAGAAGCTGATTGCCGCTTCCAACGCGCTCAAGGTCGGCAATGGCCTGGAGACTGGCGTGCAGCAGGGGCCGCTGATCGACGAGAAGGCGGTGGAGAAGGTCGAGGAGCATATCAGCGACGCCGTCGCCAAGGGTGGCAAGGTGGTGGCGGGCGGCAAGCGTCATGCGCTCGGCCACACCTTCTTCGAGCCCACAGTGGTGACGGGGGTGACCCCGGACATGATGGTGGCGCGCGACGAGACCTTCGGGCCGCTGGCCCCGGTGTTCAAGTTCGAGACCGAGGAAGAGGCCGTCCGGATGGCCAACGACACCGAGTTCGGCCTGGCTTCCTATTTCTATACCAAGGATCTCGGCCGCGCCTTCCGGGTCGCCGAAGCGCTGAAATACGGCATGGTCGGTGTCAATGAGGGCCTGATTACCACCGAAGTCGCGCCCTTCGGCGGCGTCAAGGAATCCGGCATGGGCAAGGAAGGCTCCAAATACGGCATCGAGGATTATATCGATGCCAAATATGTCTGCCTCGGCGGCCTGGGCTGAGGTCTGCTCCAAAGCATATGACACGGGAAGGGCCGGCACCGCCGGCCCTTTTTCGTTGGATACCGCAGGCTTGCGCCCGCGGTCGCCGTGGCTCTCCTTGCCAGGCCGGGGGTGACAAAAGAGCGTCGCGACAGCAGATGGGGGCTGCACCGCCGGCCTTCTGTGAAGGGGTGTGATATTTTTGCCGACATTCTCGTGGAAAACGACAGTGCGGCCGGTTTTTTGGCTGGTTCGAACGCAGCCGCCTCAATTTCGCCCGTTCACTGACTATTCACCCCTTTTGCTGCATTGAGGGCAGCTTAAGCAAACAGGATTGGGTTTCGATGCGGGTCGCCTCGCTCTTCGCTTTGATCGCTTCGGCACTTGTGCTGACGGGCTGCGTCGGGATCGATGACGATTCCGGTGACTCGACCTCGTCCCTGAAGCCCGTGCTGACCAACACGGCCTCGAACGACCAGGCGGCCAACACCGCCCCGCTCGGCATCTGGCGCGGCGGCATGACCATGCTGGTGATGACCACGCGCAATTCGACCGGCAACAAGGAACCCTGGTTCGGGGCCAAGCGCGCTTCCGACCCGACCGCTGCGCGCCTGGTGATGTATCCGCCGTCCAAGTCGCTTCTGGCCGCGGTCAACCCGGTTTCCACACCTGGCTGGTCGGTGGCCGGGGTGAGTACGCTGCCAGGTGACCAGCCGGCCACGGCCCTCGCGACGCAGGCCGAAGGGCGCGACGTCATCGTCTATGTCCATGGTTATAACGAAACCTTCGACAGCGCGGCGACGAGCTATGCCAAGCTGGTCGACGGCATCAAGTTCTCGGGCGTGCCGGTGCTGTTCTCCTGGCCCTCGCGTGCAGCTCTGCTGGACTATGTCACCGACAAGGACAGCGCGATGTGGTCACGCGATGCCCTGGAGGACACACTCACCGCGCTCGCCAACGATCCCAAGGTCGGCCGCATCAACCTGATCGCCCATTCCATGGGCAGCATGGTGATGATGGAAGCCCTGCGCTCGATGTCCGATCGCATGGGGGCCTCGCTTCCCAATCATTTCGGCGCCATCGTGCTGGCCAACCCGGATGTCGACCTCGACCTCTTCCGTCGCCAGATGAAGCGGCTGTCGTCGCTGTCGTCGAAGATGACGGTGATCGTCTCCAAGAACGACCGCGCCCTGGAGATCTCGACCAAGCTCGCCGGTGGCGTGCCGCGGGTCGGTTCCGGTGACAGCGAGGAACTGCAGAAGACCGGCGTGAAGGTGGTCGACGCCTCCGACTTCGGCTCCGGCTTCATCAACCACGACATCTTCATGAGCCGCGAGGAAGTGCGGGCCGTGGTCTCCCGGGCGATCGAGAACGCGGATCAGTAGTTTTCGCGCCGGGCCGCGCAATCACGCAAAGTCCGGACTACGCCAGGAAATCGGCGCGGTGCGGCGTGAAGCAGTCGACCAGCCGGCCTTTCTCGAGCGCCTTGACGCCATGTTCGAGGCCGGATGGCACGATGAAGCTGTCGCCGGCAACGAGCGTCTCGGTTCTGCCCGCGATGGTGACCTCGAACCGTCCCTCGGCGACATAGCTGGACTGGATGTGGGGATGCGAATGCAGCCAGCCCACGCCATCCTTCTCGAAGGCGAATTCGACCATCATCAGTTCGTCGGTATAGGCCAGGACCCGTCGCCGGTTGCCGTCCGGCGTCGGCTGCCATTCGGCGTCGCCGGACCGGGTGAAGAGCTCCTTGCTGCGGATCATCGGACGTCGCCTCGCTGTCCAGTTACGAGCGGGAAGATAAGCACAGGTCCGGCGCGCTGTCCCGCATATCGCCATCCTTCCGGGGCCGCTTCTATTCGCCGGCCGTCTTCTCCACGGCGCGGGGCGCATTGCGCAGGGCCTCCAGCATGCGGGCCCGCGAGATTTCCAGCAACTGGCTCATGGCCTGCGAGGCCTCGTCCGCCTTGCGGGCGAGGATGGCTGACACCACGGCCTGATAGGGCTGCAGGTCCATCGCCTGACCATTGGCGCTGCGCTGGGTCAGGCCGAAAGAAACCTTCAGGGCCGTCTTAACCGCCCGTCCGATGGTGACGAACAGGCCGTTATGGGTGGCCGTCATGATGGCGAGGTGGAACTCGGTCTCGGCACCCGCCGCCAAGGCCGGCTGCCCCAGCATGGAGACCAGGTCCGAGAAGCGCATGCGGATACGTTCCAGATCATCCGCCGAACCGTCCCGCGCCGCCAGGAAGCAGGCACGTGGCTCGAAGCAGTTCCGCATTTCGTAGAGATCCTCGATGATGCGCTCGTCGAACTGGGCATTGAGGCGCCAGGACAGCACATCCTGGTCGAGCAGGTTCCAGTCTGCGAAAGGCAGCACGCGTGTGCCGGTCTTGGGCGAAACCTCGACCAGTCCCTTGGCCGCCAAATTCTTTACGGCCTCTCGCACCGTCGAGCGGCTGACGCCATAGGCCTGGCAGAGTTCGTTCTCGATCGGCAGGGTGTCGCCGGGGCGAAACTCTCCCGAGGTGATGCGGGTGCCGATGATGCGCGCGACCTGCGCGCTCATCGTGCTGATGGCGGTATCCCGCTCGAACATACTCATCTCCAAACCAGCCCGTTGCTGGATGCGGGCGGCACCGTGCTCCTCCCGCCGGCTGATTCCGCCGTGATCTGAGGGGCTTCCCACCTCTTAACACTGCTATCGGGGGGGAACAAAGCGCCCAGCAACCCTCCTGCCAATGGGAAATCCTCCTACAAATTGCCCTTCTTCACGTCGGCGGCGATTGACACCGGATCGCGATTGCTTCTATCTTATCATCAGATGATAATAAGAAAAGATGGTAGGAGGAAGAGGCCTTGAGTGCCATCGACATCGACAGGGTGTCCAAGACCTTTGGCGCCGTGAACGTCATCGCAGACCTCTCTTTGAAGATCCGCTCGGGTGAGTTCATTGCCTTCCTCGGGCCGTCGGGCTGCGGAAAATCCACCTTGCTGCGCATGATCGCGGGGCTGGAGCGCGTCGATGGCGGTTCGATCTCGATCGGAGGCCAGAGGGTCGACCAGCTTCCCCCGGGCGCTCGCGGCGTCGCCATGGTGTTCCAGCATTATGCGCTCTATCCGCATATGACGATCTACGAGAACATGGCCTTCGGCCTGCGCAACATCGCCGTGCCCAGCCAGGAGATCGATCGCCGGGTGAAGGAAGCGGCCCGCATCCTGGAGATCGAGCCGCTGCTTACGCGCAAGCCAGGCCAACTCTCCGGCGGCCAGCGCCAGCGCGTCGCCATCGGCCGGGCTCTGGTAAAAAGCCCCAAGGCCTATCTGTTCGACGAGCCACTCTCCAATCTCGATGCGGCGCTGCGCGTGCGCACCCGCGTCGAGCTCGCCCGCCTCCACCAGCAGGTGCAGGCCACCACCATCTTCGTGACCCATGACCAGGTCGAGGCGATGACGCTGGCCGAGCGCATCGTGGTGATGAACGCCCGCAAGATCGAGCAGGTGGGTACGCCCATGGAGGTCTATTCACGGCCCGCCACCGAATTCGTGGCCCGTTTCGTCGGCTCGCCCGCCATGAATTTCCTGCCCGTCACGGTCGCCGAGCAGGGCGGCCTTGCCGCCGCCAGGCTGGCCGATGGCACCGGCATCGCCACCCGCGTGCCCGTCGCCACCCTGCCTCAGGGTGCCAAGCTGCGCCTGGGGGTGAGGGCGGAGGCTGTCCGCGCCGATCCGGCGGGCTCCCTTGCCGGCCGGATCGAAGTGGTCGAGCGCCTCGGCGACCGCACGCATCTCTATGTGCGCCTGCCCGACGGCACCTCGCTGGTCGCCGAGGACAAGGGCGCTTCGACCGCCGTTGCAGGTGGCGAAGCCCGCTTCTCGGTGGATTCGCAAGCTGCCCATCTGTTCGACGATGGCGGCCGCGCCTTCCATGCCGCGTGAGGAGGGGCTGATGTCCACGCAGAGCCTTGCCTCCACGGCGGCCGCGACGCCCGCACCCCGCTATGCCGGCGCCTCGATCGGGCCGAGCTGGCGCAATCTCCTGTTCGTGCTGCCCTTCCTTGCCGTCTATGTCGTTCTCCTGGTCTATCCGCTGTTTCGTGGCATCTGGATCAGCCTGCAGGAATACGACATGTTCGACCAGACGGCCTCCTTTGCCGGCCTGGCAAATTTTCGCCGCCTGTTCGCCGACAAGGTCTTCCTGGGCACGGTAAGCAACACCTTCGTCTTCGTGCTGATGACGGTGCCGGTTTTCGTCGCCATCGGCCTTGGCCTCGCGCTTGCCCTCAACCGGGAAAGCAAGGGTAGCGCCGCCCTGCGGGCGGTCTTCTTCGGCACCTCGGTGCTGTCGGTGACCATCGTCACCATCATCTGGAAGATGATGTATCTGCCGGACCGGGGCCTGATCGCCGGCATGCTCTCGATCTTCGGCCTGCCGCCGATCCAGTTCCTCACCAGCCAGGAGCTTGCCCTGCCGGCCATCGCGCTGTGCACGCTGTGGTGGGTGATCGGCCTGCCGATGATGCTCTTCCTCGCCGCCCTGCAGCAGATACCGGGCGAGCTCTACGAGGCCGCCGCGCTCGACAATGCCGGGCGCTGGCGCTCCTTCTGGTCGATCACGCTGCCCTCGATCCGGCGTAGCGTCGTCGTCGTGGCGATCTACGAGATCGTCGCGCAGTTCCAGCTCTTCGGCCAGGCGCAGCTTCTCACCAGGGGAGGGCCCAACAACGCCTCCCGCCCCATCGTGCAGTTCATCTATGAGGAGGGCTTCCAGCGCTGGAATGTCGGCTATGCCGCCGCGGCCTCCGAGGTGCTGTTCCTTCTGATGGCCATTGCCGCGATCTTGCAATATGTCGCCGCCCGCCGGCGGGCGGAGGGCTAGGCCATGGCGAGCGCGCAGCAATTCGTCGGCCGCACCGCCGGAGACCGGGTGATCCTGGCGGGCGTCCTGGTCCTGGCCTTCGCTTGGCTGGTTCCCGTCGCCTGGGTGATCGTGCTCTCCTTCAAGCCCAATTCGGAGCTGATGCTCTCCACCGCCACGGCCCTGCATCCGCCCTATACCTTGAAGAACTACACCGACATCATCGCGTCATCCGGCGTGTTTCGCTGGCTGCTCAACTCCATGATCGTGGCCGGCGGCATGACCATCGGCACGTTGGTGCTGTCATCCCTGGCCGGCTACGGCTTCGCACGCACCGAGTTTTTCGGCCGAGACATCCTGTTCGTGCTGGTGCTGCTGGGCCTCGCCATCCCCGAACAGGCGGTGATCATCGCCCGCCACCAGATGTTCACCGACTGGAAGATGCATAATGGCTATCCGGCGCTGATCCTGCCGGGGCTGTCCCATGCCTTCGGCGTCTTCCTGATGACGCAATATTTCAAGGCCATCCCGCGCGACATCGACGAGGCCGCGATGCTCGACAATGCCTCGCGCTTCAAGATCTTCTGGAAGGTGGTGCTGCCGCTGACCATCCCGGCTCAGGCCACGCTCGGCATCTTCACCTTCCTGTCGGCCTGGAACGACTATTTGTGGCCCCTGATCTCGGCGACCAAGCCCGACATGTTCACCCTCACCGTCGGCATGGCCTCGACCCAGACCAATTTTGCCCAGTCCGAGGGGCTCGGCTTCTTGATGGCGCAGGCCGTCTTCGCCGGGCTGCCCGTCTTCATCGTCTACCTGTTCTTCCAGAAATACATCGTCCGCGCCGTGGCCGGCGCCGCGATCCGCTGACTCCGAGAAGATCTCCTGGTTCCGCGTCCCGGCCGCGCGCTCGACCTTGAACAAAATCGGCCGAAACGGAGGAAATGCATGATCGGTTTGAAACGATTGCTCTATGCCGGGGCCCTCTTGCTGCTGTCGTCGCAGGCCGGCCTCGCCCAGGACAAGACCGAGATCTCGGTGTCACGCTTCTTCGGTGCCTGCGAAGCCGACTATGGCGCGGTGACGGATGTCGCCAAGGCCAATGGCGAGTGCGGCATCATCACGGCGCTGATCAACAAGTTCAATGCGGAGAGCAAGGACACCCGCGTCAAGGTCGATATCGTCGAATGGCCGGGCTACGACCAGCTCACCGCCCGCATCCGCTCGGGCGAGCCGCCGACCATCTCGGTCATGCATGAGGCCGTGATCAGCGACTATTCCTCGCGCGGGCTGCTGGAACCCCTCGACGAGGGCTTGAAGGCGGCGGGTGTCGATACCGCTGACTTCACCGATGCCGCCAAGGCCGGGGTCACCAAGGACGGCAAGACCTATGCCTTGCCCTTCGATACCCATACCTGGCTCTGGCACATCAATCTGAACCTGTTCAAGCAGGCCGGCCTCGTCGATGCTGCTGGCAAGCCGATCCTGCCCAAGAATGGCGAGGAACTGCTGGCCCAGGCCAAGCAGTTCAAGGAAAAGACGGGCAAGCCCTATTTCGTCTGGACCATCGCCAATGAGCGTGCCTTCTTCACGCGCACCTTCGATACGCTGCTCTACCAGCAGAATTCGGAATTCTTCGCCGATCCAACCAAGGTCAATTTCGCCACGCCCGAGGCCAAGAACGCCGCGACACTGCTGAAGGCGCTCTACCAGAACGGCGACACCACCAAGGGGCAGGACTATGCCGCCTCGGTCGCCAGCTTCGCGGCCGGCGATGCGGGCGTGTTCATCTGCGGCACCTGGCTGGTCGATACCTATGACCAAGAATCCAAGAAGAGTGGTGCGCCCCTGTCCAATGGCTATGCGGTGGTGCCTTTCCCGCAGCTCTATCCCGGCAGCCCGCGCGTCTGGGCCGATGGGCATAGCTGGGTGGTCCTCAAGGCCGATCTCAGCGATGCCCAGCGCAAATCGGCCTACGAATTCCTGAAATTCCTGTGGGACAATGATTTCCAGTGGGCGCGCACCGGCCATCTGCCCATCCGCAGGTCCGTGGCCGACAGCGCCGAGTTCAAGGCCCTGCCGCACCGGGCCGATCTCGCACCGCTGACCACCAACGGCGCCGCCCGTCCGGCGGCGGTGAAGCGTCAATTCGCGATCCAGGAGATCGAGAATGACGAGGTCACCGCCGGCGTGACCGGCGACAAGGAGATCGACGCCGCGCTCGCCGATGCCCAGTCCCGCATCAACGAATTGCTGGCGAACGCGAAGTAAGGCCGCGTTCGCCACAGCTAGAGAAAGTATGATTTCTTTAAATCCCACTCTCTCTAACTCTTTGTTTTGACGCGTTTTCTTAATCGAAAAGTCTATCAGCTTTTCTGGAAAACGCTCTAGGACCCACGGCTCTCCTCCCGCCGTGGGTCCCTTTTCCGCCCGATATTTCCCCGGTTCAAAGGTCAGTTTTCGCCATGCCGTCCGCCCGCCTGATCGTCGATCACGATTTCATCATCTCCGATCTCGACCGCCGTATCTTCGGTACCTTCGTCGAGCATATGGGACGGTGCGTCTACACCGGTATCTTCGAGCCCGGCCATCCCAGCGCCGATGACCAGGGTTTTCGCCAGGATGTCGCCGAGCTGACCCGCGAACTCGGCACCACCATCGTGCGCTATCCCGGCGGCAATTTCCTGTCCGGCTACAATTGGGAAGACGGCGTCGGCCCGGTGGAAGAGCGGCCGCGCCGGCTCGACCTCGCCTGGTTCTCGACCGAGACCAATGCCTTCGGTACCAATGAGTTCATCGACTGGTCCCGCAAGGTCGGGGTCGAGCCGATGTTCGGCGTCAATCTCGGCACCCGCGACCATGACGAAGCGCGGCGCTTCATCGAATATTGCAACCATCCGGGTGGCACCGAGCTGTCGGAGCTGCGCAAGAGCCACGGCTATGAGAAGCCGCACGACATCAAGTTCTGGTGCCTCGGCAACGAAATGGACGGCCCCTGGCAGATCGGCGCCAAGACGGCGGGCGAATATGGCCGCATCGCCCACGAGACCGCCAAGGTGATGCGCTGGGTCGATCCCTCCATCGAACTGGCTGCCTGCGGTTCGTCCAACCGCGACATGGCCACCTATGCCCGCTGGGAATACGAAGTCCTCGACCATTGCTTCGACTATGTCGACTTCATCTCCCTGCACACCTATTTCCAGAACCCACATGACAGTACCGAGGAATTCCTCGGCAATATCGAGCTGCTGGAGGCCTTCATCCGCGAAGTGGTTGCCATTGCCGACGCGGTGGCCGCCACGCGCCGCTCGCCCAAGCGGATCATGCTGTCCCTCGACGAGTGGAACGTCTGGTACAAGGCCCGCACCCACGAGCATCTGCGCAAGCCCGGCTGGCCCGAGCATCCGCCGCTGATCGAGGAAGTCTACAACACCGAGGATGCGCTCCTGGTGGGCGGTGCGCTGATCACGCTGCTCAACAATGCCGACCGCGTGAAATGCGCCTGCATCGCCCAGCTCGTGAACATCATTGGCCCGATCATGACCGAGCCGGGCGGAGCAGCCTGGCGCCAGACCATCTTCCATCCCTTCGCGCTCACGGCACGCCATGCCCATGGCCGCGTGCTGCGCTCGCTGATCTCCTCGCCCTCCTATGCCGGCAAGACGGCGCCGGAAATTCCCTATCTCCATGCCTGCGTCACCGAGGACGAGACCACCGGCCAGGTCACCATTTTCGCCCTGAACCGCCATCTCGGCGAGCCGATGGACCTCGAAGTCCTGCTGCGGGGCTTCGGCGGCAACCGCCAGGTGACGGAGGCGCTGCAGATCCATCATCCCAACATGAAGGCGGTCAACACCAAGGACGCCCAGGACACCGTCGCGCCGGCACCGATCGAAACTGTGAGCCTTGAAGGCGACCGGCTGCAGGCGAGACTCATGCCGGGATCCTGGAACGTCATCGTTACCGCTCCGCGCTGAGCGGGGGAGATATCGTCAATCGGGCTGAACAAGGTACGATTTCAGAATTGAGCGCGCCAATCCCTCCCCGTCTGCGGGGAGGGTGGCCCGAAGGGCCGGGTGGGGGAGAGTGGCGCCATAGTGCTTGTTATTGCACGATTTGAGCCGCTCTCCCCCTTCCGTCGATGCTTCGCATCGCCACCTTCCCCGCAATCGGGGAAGGATTGGCGCGTCTCGCTCGTCTGGGCCATGCTCTTCGAAATGAGAGACTCGATAGGAGCAGTCTCATCGGCCCGGCATTTCCGCCGAAACGCCGGCTTTCATTTCTGATCTGACGTTATAGGGTCTGCAAAAGCCAAATCGGGGCAAAGGCTGATGGACCCTATTCACCTGTTCGAACTGGTGATCGCGATGTTCCTGGCGATCATCGTGCTGCACTTTGCCGCCCACAAGCTGGGGCTGCCGCCTTCAGTGGCGCTGCTGGTCGGCGGCGCATCGCTCGCCTTTCTGCCGGGCCTGCCCGCCATTGCGCTCGATCCCAACCTGGTGCTCGTCATCTTCTTGCCACCGCTCCTGATGGACGGGGCGTGGTTCATCGCACTCGGCCGGTTGCGGCGCCACATGATCGGCATCGCCTCGCTGGCGGTCGGTGCTGTGGTCTTCACCTCTCTCGTCGTCGCGGTGGCGACCCATCTCGTCTTCCCGTCCTTGCCCTGGGCCGCCTGTGCGGCGCTCGGGGCGATCGTCTCGCCGCCCGATGCCGTCTCCGCCCGCGCCGTGCTGCAACGGGTGAAGCTGCCCCGGCGCCTGCAGATCCTGCTCGAGGGCGAGAGCCTGTTCAACGATGCCAGCGGCCTGGTGCTGTTCCGCTTTGCCATCGCTGCGGGCGTCACCGGCACCTTCAGTGCGGTGGATGCGGTCGGCGAGTTCTTCCTGCTGGCACTGGGCGGTGTCCTCGTTGGTGTCGCAGCGGGCGCGACATGGGTGCTGCTCGCCCGCCGCCTCGGTGACGAATATCTGATCATCGCTGCCACCTGCCTGTTGTCCTGGTCGTCCTATCTGCTGGGCGAGATGCTCCACGTCTCCGGCGTCATCGCCACGGTCACCACGGGCTTGATCGCCGGCTGGTACCAGCACACCGTGTTTTCGGCTTCGGTACGCATGCGCGGCACGGCGTTTTGGACCGTGATGATCTTCCTGATGGAAGCGGCGGTCTTCATCCTGATCGGCTTCACCCTGCGTGGCGTGGTGGAGCGCGGTGGCGGATTCGGCGTGGTGGCCGATACCATGGCCGTGCCCATTCTGGTGATCCTCGCGGCACTCACCCTTGCACGCTTTGCCTGGGTGTTCGGGTCCGATCTGGTGATCCGGCTTTGCAGGGCTGCGGGGCTCGATCGCTACACGCCGCTCGGCCTTGCCAACGCCACCATCCTGAGTTGGGCCGGCGTACGCGGCGTCGTCACCCTGGCCCTAGCGCTGAGCATACCGGAAGGCTTTCCCGGCCGCGACTTCATCCTGGTGACGTCGTTCGCCGTCATCCTGGGAACGGTGCTCGTCCAGGGCACCACCCTGGGGCGGGTGATCGGCTGGGTGAAGCCGGTCGAGCCGGAATCGGAGCGGGCGCGCCTCACCATGGCCCAGGCCGAATCTGCCATGGCGCAGAAGCAATTGCTCACCATCCAGCAACTCGCCTATGACAGCGAGGGGACGCTCATCCATCCCCGATTGCTGGAGCGCTACCAGCGCCGGGCCACGATGATCGTCGACTATGCCGAGCGGACCGAAGCGTATCAGCCAGGGCTGCACGCCCATTTCGACGTCGTTTTGGCGGCAATCGCTACCGGGCGCGACGAACTCATTCGCCTCCACCGGCTCGGAAAGATCGACAACGAGACGCTGCACGAACTGGAGCGGGACCTCGACCTGGAAGAATTGAGCGCGATCTCCGCCAAATCGTGATGAGGGCGGGCCGTGACGATCTTGGCGGAGTACATTGGGATCGCAGGCATCCTTGCCTGCCCTTGGAACCGCGGCGTCTCAAGGAAGAGCAGGCAGGGATGCCTGCGATCCCATAAAACGCCGGCCGTCACTGAGCGTCCCGTGGCCTGTTGTGATGCCGGTGGCGCAACTGGTTCAGCAATTCGTCGAGCAGGCCGCCGGCGGCCTCGGTGATCACCGTGCCCGGCGGGAAGATCGCCTGGGCGCCGGCCTGGTAGAGCGCTTCGAAATCCTGTTCGGGCACCACGCCGCCCACCACAATCATGATATCGGGCCGGCCCTCGGCCACCAGGGCCTTGCGCAAGGCGGGAACCAATGTCAGGTGCCCGGCGGTGAGGGAGGAGACACCGACGATATGGACGTCGCTGTCGGCTGCCTGCCTGGCGACTTCGTCGGGCGTGGCGAACAGGGGGCCGATTTCGACCTCGAAGCCGAGATCGCCGAAAGCCGAGGCGATCACCTTCTGGCCGCGATCATGGCCGTCCTGGCCCATCTTGGCCACCAGGATCTTGGGTGGACGTCCCTCTTCCTCACGGAAGGTCTGCGTCTTCTGCTGGACCTTGGCGATGCCGTCGCCACTCATCGCGGCCTTGTAGACGCCGGAGGTGGCGCGGATCTGCGCCTTGTGGCGGCTGAACACCTTTTCGAGGGCTGACGAAATCTCGCCGACGGTCGCCTTGGCCCGCGCCGCGTCGACGGCGAGGGCAAGGAGATTGGCATCGCCTTCGGCGCCCTTGCTCAGGGCGTCCAGCGCCTTTTCGAGCGCCGTCGGATCGCGCTCGGCCTTCAGCTGCTCGAGCTTG
Source organism: Labrys sp. (in: a-proteobacteria) (assembly GCF_047605565.1). NCBI lineage: Bacteria > Pseudomonadati > Pseudomonadota > Alphaproteobacteria > Hyphomicrobiales > Xanthobacteraceae > Labrys > Labrys sp. (in: a-proteobacteria). Next base: position 53,776 of record NZ_JASGFM010000020.1, on the reverse strand, counting down.
GCGATCTGGGCCGCGCGCACGGCCGAATTGTCGACCTTGAGCAGGTCGAGCGGTGGCTCCGATTGCGGCTTGTAGATGTTGACGCCGATCACCGCCTGCTCGCCGGCATCGATGCGGGCCTGGGTCCGGCTGGCGGCTTCCTCGATGCGCAGTTTGGGCAAGCCGGCCTCGATCGCCTTGGCCATGCCGCCCAGCGCCTCGACTTCCTCGATATGCTGCCAGGCCTTGGCGGCAAGGTCGGCGGTGAGGCTTTCGATGGCGTGGGCCCCGCCCCAGGGATCGATCAGCCCGGTGGTGCCGCTCTCCTGCTGCAGCACGAGCTGGGTGTTGCGGGCGATGCGCGCCGAAAAATCCGTCGGCAGTGCCAGGGCCTCGTCGAGGGCGTTGGTGTGCAGGGACTGGGTGCCGCCTTGCGTGGCTGCCATCGCCTCGATCAAGGTGCGCGTGACGTTGTTGTAGACGTCCTGCGCCGTCAGCGACCAGCCGGACGTCTGGCAATGCGTGCGCAAGGCCAGCGACTTGGCCGATTTCGGATTGAACTGCTGCACCAGGCGCGTCCACAGCAGCCGGGCGGCCCGCAGCTTGGCCACCTCCATGGTGAAATTCATGCCGATGGCGAAGAAGAAGGACAGGCGCGGCGCGAAATGGTCGATGTCGAGCCCGGCCTTCAGCCCGGCCTTGATGTATTCGACCCCGTCGGCCAGCGTGTAGCCGAGCTCCAGGTCCTGCGTCGCGCCGGCTTCCTGCATATGGTAGCCGGAGATCGAGATCGCGTTGAATTTCGGCATGTTCCGCGCGGTGTAGGCGATGATGTCGCCGACGATGCGCATGGAGGGGCCCGGCGGATAGATATAGGTGTTGCGGACCATGAACTCCTTCAGAATGTCGTTCTGAATGGTTCCCGCCAGCTTGTCGGGCGAAACGCCCTGTTCCTCGGCCGCGACAATATAGAGCGCCAGGATCGGCAGCACCGCGCCGTTCATGGTCATCGACACCGACATCTCGTCGAGCGGGATGCCCTGGAACAAGGTGCGCATGTCGATGATGGAATCGATGGCGACGCCGGCCATGCCGACATCGCCGGTCACGCGCGGATGGTCGGAATCATAGCCGCGATGGGTGGCGAGATCGAAAGCGATCGACAGGCCCTTCTGGCCTGCCGCAAGGTTGCGCCGATAAAAGGCGTTGGATTCCTCGGCAGTCGAAAAGCCGGCATATTGGCGAATGGTCCAGGGCTGCTGGACATACATGGTCGGGTAGGGGCCGCGCAGGAAAGGCGGCAGGCCCGGCCAGGAGTCGACGGCCTGGAGGCCGATCAGGTCGCTCTCGCCATGCACGGCCTTGATGTCGATGCCCTCGGGCGTGCGCCAGACCTCGCCGGTCAAGAGCGGTCCAGGGGCGGGTCGGCGGCGGGGACGCGCGGAAAAATCGGGGATGCGGCTCATGGGGGGCCTCCCGACAGGCTTTCGAAGGCGAGCGCGTCGCGCTTGCGGCTCAGGGCCGGCGAGGGGGGCGGGGCCTCCTCGTCCGGGGCCGGCCGCAGCACCGAAACCGCCGGTTCCTCCGCCAGGGTGTATTTGTTGGCGCCGATGATGGTACCGACGGGCCGGCGCAGCCTCTGGATCTCTTCCTGCAGCCAGCCCGACTGGATCACATTGATGATGCCGCCCTGGCGTTCGATGGCCTGGAACTGGGTCCAGCCGGCCTCGCACAGAGCCTGCGTCATCGCCTCCAGCCCGCCGGAGCCGGCGGCCGGATCGGCGATGCGGTGCAGATTGGCCTCGCTGATCAGGACATGCTGGCAATTGCGGGCAACGCGCCGGGCATGGGTGTCGGCGAGCCCGTTGGCGGCGGTATGGGGCAGGATGGCGACACTGTCGGCCCCGCCCAGGCCTGCCGCAGCGGTGGCCAGCCCATTGCGCAGCATGTTGGTGGCGGGGTCGCGCCGGCTCAGCATGCGCCAGGCGGTTTCTGCGTGGATGTGGATCGGGGAGGAGGCAAGGTCGCAGGCGTTCTCGATCTCGAGCCAGAGCAGGCGCAGGGCCCGGAGCTGGGCGATGGTGGTGAACACGTCCTGATCAGCGGCGACGGTAAAGCCGATGCAGTGGCGCGCTTCTTCGAGGCGCAGGCCGGTCGCTTCCAGCACGCGCAGATAGGACAGGGCCGAGCTCAGCGTGCTGGCGAGCTCGAGCCCCGGGGTCGCGCCGGCCTCATGAAAGGGGCGGCTATCGGCGGTCAGCACCGTGCCGCCTTGCCGATGATTGGCGAGAACCGAAGCTGTCGAGGGCCAGCCGGTTGGCAAGATGCCCGTGGTGGCGAGCTGGCCGATCGGGTCATAACCGTAATGAACAGTGCCGCCTTCGATCTCGCTGAGCCAGCGCGCGACTTCGAGGGTCTGCGGCCCCGCTTCGAGCCGGATCTCGATCGCATTGCGCACGACTCCGGCCAGCAGGCCGTCCAGGCTGCCGGCCGAGGTGATCACGACGCCGAAGCCGCGGGCGAACGGGCTTTGCGTCGTCACCAGCGTCATGCCACCGGCACCGCCCTCGAGATCCTCGAGGAGCAGGCTGTTCGCCGGTACGACATCGGGATGGTCGGCACGCTGGACGATGGTCCAGGGTGCAGCCGGCGGCCGCCCGGGAATGGGCAGGGCGCCGGCCATGCGGGCATGGATGGGCTGGAGGCGCGCGCCGTCCGGCAACAGGCTGGTCAGCCTGTCCTCGAAGGAGGCTCCCTTGAGCACGCCGGCGACGGCGTCGCGCCAACGGGCCTCATCCGCATCCGCCTCCGCCATGGCTCAGACGAACTGGCCGAGTTCAGGGATCTCGGCAACGATCTTGCCGACGACTTCCGGCCCGGCTTCCTTCTCGGCATAGGCGAAGAGCTCCTTGCCGATCGCCTGGATCTGGTTGAGGTCGAGGCCGAGCGCCATCAGCTGGCCGCCGAGGCCTGCAATGCCGCCGCCGACATGGCCGACCATGCCGGCCAGCATGCCCATGAAACCGCCGCTCTGGGCATTCATGGCCTCATTGGTGACTTCACGCGCGCCACTGATCGAATCGACGAGCTTCGATACCGCGTCGGCGGGTCCTTCCCGCTCCAGGAAGGCAAGCACGGCACCGATAGCCTGCGTCGCAACTTCGGGGCTCACGCCAATCTTCGCACCCAGTTGGGCGACCAGCTCTTCCATCTTTCTTCTCCCTGACGTGACGCGGCTGCTACCAGAGACACACGGTAGGCAAACCGCTCTTCTCTGTTTCCCATTTTGCCATGGAGATCAAGGCCGTGGCTTTAAATACTTGTAACACTTCATCAAGCCATTGGCCGTAGCGATTGGGGGCGCGGCCGGTTATGGTTTGCGTTGCGATTTGACCGTTCAGGACAGGAAGAGATGACCGATCAGAGCCGGATTTTCGTCGCCAAGAGCGCCGAGCCTCAATATCTCGCGCTGGCTTTCGGCAATCGCCATGGGTTGGTCACCGGCGCGACGGGAACCGGCAAGACGGTGACCCTGCAGGTGCTGGCGGAGGGGTTCTCCGCCCGAGGCGTGCCGGTCTTCGCCGCCGACATCAAGGGCGACCTCTCCGGTGTTTCCCAGCGCGGCGAAGCCAAGGACTTCATCGTCAAGAGGGCCGCCGAGGTCGGCATCACCTATCAGCCCGACCAGTTCCCGGTGCAGTTCTGGGACGTCTTCGGCGAACAGGGCATGCCGATCCGCGCGACGGTCTCCGATGTCGGACCGCTGCTTCTGGCTCGGATGCTGCAGCTCAACGATGTCCAGGAGGGTGTGCTCAACGCCGCCTTCAAGCTCGCCGACGACCAGGGCCTGCTGCTGCTCGATCTCAAGGATCTCCAGGCCCTGCTGGCCGACATGGCCGACAAGGCCGCCGAACTGATCAAGACCTATGGCAATGTCTCCAAGACGACGGTGGGGGCGATCCAGCGCCAGCTCCTGGCGCTGGAGCAGCAGGGTGGCGACAAATTCTTCGGCGAGCCGGCCCTGTCGCTTGCCGATATCGGCCTGCTCGATGCCAAGGGGCGCGGTACCATCAACATCCTGGCCGCCGACAAGCTGATGATGGCGCCCCAGCTCTACGCCACCTTCCTGCTCTGGCTGCTGTCCGAGCTCTTCGAGCAACTGCCCGAGGTCGGCGACCTCGACAAGCCCAAGCTGGTGTTCTTTTTCGACGAAGCGCATCTGTTGTTCAACGATGCCCCGCCTGCGTTGCTGCAGAAGATCGAGCAGGTGGTGCGCCTGATCCGCTCCAAGGGCATCGGCGTCTATTTCGTCACCCAGAACCCGCTCGACGTGCCCGACACCGTGCTCGGCCAGCTCGGCAATCGCGTGCAGCATGCGCTGCGCGCCTTCACCCCGCGCGATCAGAAGGCGGTCAAGGCCGCTGCCGAGACCTTCCGCCCCAATCCCGATCTCGACACCGCCAAGGTCATCTCGGAGCTCGGCAAGGGCGAGGCCCTGGTTTCCTTCCTCGAAGGCAATGGCGTGCCTTCCATCGTGCAGCGGGCGCTGATCCTGCCGCCGGCGGCACGCGTGGGCGCCATCACGCCGGCCGAACGCCAGGCGATCCTGCAGGCTTCCCCGCTGCGCGGCAAATATGAAACCGTGGTCGATCGCGAATCGGCCTTCGAAATGCTGCAGCGCCGCGTCACCGACGAGGCGGCGCCCGCCGAGCAGGCGGAGGAGGGCGGCGGTTTGCTCGGCAGCGTCCTGGGGAGCGTGTTCGGTTCGGGCAGCGGCGGTGGGCGTGCTTCCGGCCGCATGACGACCTCGCAGGCCGTGATTCGCTCGATGACGCGCACGATCGCCACGACCGCCGGCCGGGAAATTACCCAGGCGATCCTGAGAGGTGTGCTCGGCGGCCGTTCACGACGCTGAGGCATGCTCTCTCGCAATGCCATAGCTGAAGAGTCAGTATACAAGTACTACCAGTTCGCCGTTATTCGGGCCGCCTACGTCAAATTTCCCGTATTGCATTCCTAGCCCTCCTGGTGAGGTATTGGGATCAGCATATACGTTTGGGTACCCTTGGCGTATGAGCTTTTGAAGCGCGATTGCTGGAGGCTCTTGGGCGATGGATGGCGCAACTATACTGAACGACCGGTCGAATAGAAAAGTAATACAATCTGCTGATATTTTACTAGTGAATCCAAACCGAGAGGTTGCCGAGTTTTGGCGTGAGAACCTGCTGGATTTCGGCATGACCAAAGTCAGACTTGCTTCGGGTATCGTGGATGCTCTGGAGATGGCGCGGCGGGACCCGCCGCTGGGTGTTGTGATCGCACTGCCGGTGCTTGCGGACGCCTTTGCGTTGTTGGGCGCACTGAGCCAGGACGAAGGAGGCGAACTGCGCGAGGTGCCGATTCTGCTGGTTGCAAACCAGCCGAACCGTGCTGCGCTTCTCACCGCCACCCAGGCTGGTTTCGATGCCGTGCTGACCGAGCCGGTCTCGCCGCGGCAGATCTATCGGCGGGTGGGATCGATGATCCAGCGCACGCGACTCACCGCCCGGATGCGGAGCCTTGCGAGCTGACCAGCGCTATTCTTGCCCTTCCCGCTCGGGGGAGGGCGCAGCCATGGGCCGCGAAAATGCCATCGGAAGGCAAGTCGGCCCTACCCAGATCGGGCAAGGCGCGTTAGCTTGGCGCTTTCTCACCCGCATCGTTAAGGCACATGTCTGACATCAATAAAGCGCTCGATGCTGCCGACACGGCACTCGATGCCAGCCTCGACCGGCTGTTCGAATTTCTCCGCATTCCCTCGATCTCCGCCGACAGCGCCTATGCTGGCGATTGCCAGAAGGCGGCCGAATGGGCCGCTGCGGTCTTGAGGGACATCGGCTTCGATGCCTCCCCTCGCAAGACCATCGGCCATCCCATGGTGGTGGGACATCGCCGCACCGGCAAGCCGGGCGTGCCGCATGTCCTGTTTTACGGCCACTATGACGTGCAGCCGCCGGATCCGCTCAATCTGTGGCACACCAAGCCGTTCGAGCCGGTGCGCAAGCCCGGTCCCCATGGCGACATCATCGTGGCCAGAGGCGCTTCCGACGACAAGGGCCAGGTGATGACCTTCATCGAGGCCTGCCGTGCCCTGATCGAGACCCAGGGGGAATTGCCCGTTGATGTGACGGTGTTCCTCGAGGGCGAAGAAGAATCGTCCTCGCGCAGCCTCATTCCCTTCCTCAAAGAGAACAAGGACGAGCTGAAGGCCGATTTCTGCCTGGTTTGCGATACCGATATGTGGGATCGCGAAACGCCGGCCATCACCACCATGCTGCGCGGCATGGTCTATGAGGAAGTCACCATCAAGGCCGCCAGCCGCGACCTGCATTCGGGCATGTATGGCGGCGCTGCCCAGAACCCGATTCGGGTGCTGTCGAAGATCCTGGCCGCCCTGCATGACGACAATGGCAGCGTCACCCTGCCGGGCTTCTACGACGGCGTGCAGGAATTGCCCGAGGCAGTGAAGGCCGAGTGGGCTGCCCTCGACTTCGACGGCGAGGCCTATCTCGCCGAAGTCGGCCTGAAGGTGCCGGCCGGCGAGAAGGACCGCACGGTGCTCGAGCAGATCACCGTGCGCCCGACCTGTGACGTCAACGGCATCAGTGGCGGCTATGAGGGAGAGGGCGCCAAGACGGTGATCGCCGCGCAGGCTTTCGCCAAGGTGTCGTTCCGCCTCGTGGCAGGCCAAGAGCCCGAAAAGGTGCAGGCTGCCTTTCGCAAATTCGTGACCGATCGCCTGCCTGCAGACTGCAAGGCCGAATTCCAGTCGCATGGCATGGGACCGGCGATCGCCGTACCTGCGGATAGCGAGCCGCTTGCCAAGGCGCGAGCGGCGCTGGCGGAGGAATGGGGCCGCACCGCGCCGGTGATCGGGTCGGGCGGTTCGATCCCGGTGGTCGGCGACATGCAGCGCATCCTCGGCATCGATTCGCTCCTGATCGGCTTTGCCCTGGAAGACGATCAGATCCATTCGCCCAACGAGAAATACGATGTGCGCAGCTTCCATCGGGGCATCCGCTCCTGGGTGCGCATTCTCGATGCGCTCGCCAAATAGGGCAGGCCTCGAGCAGGGCCGGCGCCAGCGCCGGCCCTCGTCCATTGGCTGCGATACGGGTCCACCATGAAAGCTGTGGTTTTCGAACAATTCGGGCAGCCGCCGAGACTGCAGAGCGTGCCCGATCCGGCGCCCTCGCCGGAAGGCGTGGTCGTCAAGGTCGAGGCCACGGGCCTGTGCCGCAGCGACTGGCATGGCTGGATGGGGCATGACCCCGATATCGTGCTGCCCCATGTGCCTGGGCACGAATTGGCCGGCACCATCGTGGCGGTCGGCAGCCAGGTCCGGCGTTGGCGCGCGGGGCAGCGCGTCACGGTGCCTTTCGTCGCGGGCTGTGGCCATTGCCGGGAATGTGCCGGCGGCAATCAGCAGGTCTGCGAACAGCAGTTCCAGCCGGGCTTTACGGGATGGGGGTCTTTCGCGGAATTCGTGGCGCTCGATTTCGCCGATGCCAATCTGGTGGAATTGCCCGAGGCCCTCGATTCGGCGACAGCGGCGAGCCTGGGTTGCCGCTTCGCCACCTCTTTCAGGGCGGTGGTCGACCAGGGACGGGTTCGGGCAGGCGATTGGGTCGCCGTGCATGGCTGCGGCGGCGTCGGGCTGTCGGCGATCATGATTGCCAGCGCCGTCGGCGCCAATGTCGTGGCCATCGACCTGACCGACGAAAAGCTGGATTTCGCCCGCCAGTTCGGCGCGGTGGCAACCATCAATGCGGCCCAGACCAAGGATGTCGTCGCCGCGGTCCGAGACCTCACCGGCGGTGGCGCCCAGGTATCGCTGGACGCGCTTGGCCATCCCGTCACCAGCGTCAATTCCATCGGCAATCTACGTCGGCGCGGCCGCCACATCCAGGTCGGCCTGATGCTGGGCGACCATGCCCGGCCGCCGATACCGATGGACCGGGTGATCGCCTATGAGCTCGAGATCCTCGGCAGCCACGGCATGCAGGCTTTCCGCTACCAGGCGATGTTCGACATGATCGCTGCCGGCAAGCTGGCGCCTCAGAAGCTGATCGGCAGCCGCATCGGCCTCGACGAGGCGCCGGAAGCCCTGATGCGGATGGACCGCTTCGACGGCGTCGGCATCAGCGTCGTAACGCGCTTTTGAGGTCCATGCCGGCCGTGCCGAACGCGCAATACACGGTGGCGCCGTAGAACGCGGCGCCAACGATGCCGACGAGGGCGAGGCCGATGATGTCGCCGATATGGGAGAGCCCGGCCAGGAGTGGCACCAGGGCGGTGGCGGCCGCGTACATGGCCAGGCCGGCGGTGACGGTTGCCAGGGCGACGCAAGCCAGCATGGCATAGAGGCGCCTGTCGAGATGCATGAAGCCGCGGCGGCTCGCCAGTACCGTGAGGAGGCCGAGATTGACCCAGGCACCGAGCGAGGTCGCCAGGGCAAGGCCCGCCTGCTGGAGCGGCCCCATCAGGACGACCTTCAGCCCGATATTGACGGCGATGCCGGTGAGGGAGGCCCAGAGTGGCGTCGCCGTATCGCCGCGGGCGTAGAAGCTGGCGACGGCCGAGCGGATCAGCACCACGGCCGGCAAGCCTGCGCCATAAGCGAGAAGGGCGCTGGAGGCGGCCTCCGCGTCACCAGCCGTAAAGGCGCCGCGCATGAAGAGCGCGCGCATGATGAGATCGGGGACGGCAAGGAAGCCGGCGAGAAAAGGCGCGGCCAGTAGCCAGGTCAGGAAGATGGTGCGCCGCTGGGCGGCATGCGCCTCGTCGACCTGTCCGGCCGCCAGCAGGCGGCTCATCTGCGGCAGGATCACGGTGCCGGCCGCGATGCCGATAATGCCGAGCGGCAATTGATTGATGCGGTCGGCATAATAGAGGGCTGCCACCGCACCGGCCGATAGCAGCGAGGCGATGATGGTATCGGCAAAGATGGCGATCTGGGTGCCCATCGAGCCGATAGTGGCCGGCCCCAGCGCCTTGAAGAAGGCTTTCACCGGCGCGTCCAGCTTGATCGGCTCGGGCTTGGCGAGCACACGGGCCCGGCGCGCCGCCCACAGCATGAAGCCGAGCTGCAGGACACCGGAGATGGTGAGGCCCCAGGCCGCGGCATGGGCGGTGGTCGGGAACCAATGATGCGCAAGCAAGGTGGCGATCATCGCCACATTGAGCAGGATCGGTGCCGCGGCAGCCGCCGTGAAGCGTCCGACGGCGTTGAGCACGCCGCCATAGAGCGTGGCCAGGGTGATCAGGATGAGATAGGGAAAAGTGATGCGGGTGAGCGTTACGGCAAGATCGAAGCGCTCACCCTCGAAGCCCGGCGCATTCAAGCCGACGAATTGTGGCGTGAAGATCAGCACCAATCCCAGCAGGATGACCTGCGAGATCAGCAATATCGACACGATCCGCCCCTGGAACAGCCGTGCGGCGTCGTCGCCATCCTGCTGGTGGACCCTGGTGTAGGCCGGCACGAAGGAGGCGTTGAAGGCGCCTTCGCCGAAGATGGCACGGAAATTGTTCGGCAGGCGGAAGGCGACGATGAAGGCCTCGGCGGCCGGGCCGCTTCCCATCAGGGCGGCCATCAAGGCGTCCCGGACAAAACCGGTCACGCGCGACACCATGGTCCAGGCGCCGATGGAAAGAATGTTCTTCAGCAAGGAGAGGGCCTATCGTGATGTCAGCTCCGCCTATACGCGGCTTTGATCGGCGGGAACAGGCACTATCGCCTTGAAAAGGTTGCCAACGGATGATGGCGGCAGGGATTTTCGGTGGAGAAGCTGTCGTTCGGGCCAGCTGCGTTCAGGCGTGAGCCCGATTTGTTTCCACGTCGTTTACGCCCGCCTTGTGATTCCGGGGACACGCGCCAGCGTGTAACGGGTTTCAGAAAAGAAAGAGGCCGCAGCTTGCGCTGCGGCCCAAGTCTAGGGAGGAAACGCCCAAGGAGGGCTATCAAACGGGGAAAAATTCCGCGCCGTTTGATGAGGATTAGTTTAGTGTGCGCCGCACAATAAACAATTGCTGAGTTTGCATGGCTGCTAGGCGAGCCATGCGTAGCGATTGCAGGTGCTCCGCTACCGTTCCTCTATAAAGAATAGATGTATCAATAAGTTGTGTTTCATATCCAAGATTTTGCATTTACGCCTTGTGCCCAAAATGGGGCAAGCCATGCACTGCGCGGGACGGATCGACTATCAAGTCTCCTAAAATGAAAAGGGCGGAGAACGCTCCGCCCTTTCAGCTTCTCGACAGAATATCCGAAAACGCCCTGCAGTCAGACAGGGTGCGACGAAGGCGCGGGGCGACCTCTTTGAAAGTAAGCGCCATTCGAGCCCACGGGCCGAATGGCGCTCCGGAGCTGCTTACTTCACTGCCGCTTCATAGAGCTCGGCGACATATTCCCAGTTCACCAGGTTGTCGACGAAAGCCTTGAGATAGTCGGGGCGACGATTGCGATAGTCGATGTAATAGGAATGCTCCCAGACGTCGACGCCGAGGATCGGCGTAGCGCCGTGCACCAGCGGGCTCTCGCCGTTCGGGGTCTTGGCGACGATGACCTTGCCGTCCTTGACGGCAAGCCAGGCCCAGCCCGAACCGAACTGGGTGACGCCGGCCTGGATGAATTCTTCCTTGGCCTTGTCCACCGAGCCGAGGCCGTCGACGATGGCTTTTTCGAGGTTGCCGGGGATGGCGCCGCCGCCATTCGGCTTCAGCCACTTCCAGAAATGCAGATGGTTGTAGTGCTGGCCGGCATTGTTGAACAGGCCGGCATTCTTGCCATAGGAGCCCTTGACGATGTCCTCGAGGCTCTTGCCTTCCCACTCCGTGCCCTTGAGCAGGTTGTTGCCGTTGTTCACATAGGCAAGGTGATGCTTGTCGTGGTGGAACTCCAGCGTTTCGCGCGACATGTAGGGCGCGAGGGCGTCATAGGAGTAGGTCAGTTCGGGGAGCGTGAAGGACATGGTGTTCCTCATGAAGTGACATGATGGCGATGGGCATGGCTACAAAACGCAGCCCGCCCGTCCAGTGTTCCCGAACGGTTGCCGCGAGATCGAAGATCTTGCAGCCATCCGGGCGGGAGCCGAGTGAAGGGGTGGCGGCTAGCGGCCCCGATGCCCGCTGGAGCGGGCTGCAAGGCCGATGCACCGTCGGCGGGCAAACTTAAGCGCGATGGCGCTGGAAGGGAACTGATTTGGCAGGGTGACCGGCATGATTTTTAAGTCACGCCGCTCCCATCCTCTGCAGGGCGAAGGCCTGGACCAGCGCCACTTCCTTCAGCCGTTCGAAGCGCCCGGAAGCCCCGCCATGGCCCGAATCCATATTGACCTTGAAGATCACCGGATTGCCCTGCGGGTTCTTCTCGCGCAGCCGCGCCACCCACTTGGCCGGTTCCCAATAGGTCACGCGGGGATCGGTCAGGCCGGCGAGGGCCAGGATGGGCGGGTAGGGACGGGCGGCCACGTTGTCGACCGGGCTGTAGGAAAGAATGGTCCGGAAAGCCGCTTCGTCCTCGATCGGATTGCCCCATTCGGGCCACTCCGGCGGGGTGAGGGGCAGGCTGTCGTCGAGCATGGTGGTGAGCACGTCGACGAAGGGAACCTCTGCCACGATGGCACCGAACAGGTCGGGAGCGAGATTGGCGACGGCGCCCATCAGCATGCCGCCGGCCGAGCCGCCGTGGGCGACGATCCGCTTGCGGGCCGTGAAACCGCGTTCCGCCAGATAGCTGCCGGCCGCGATGAAGTCCTGGAAGGTGTTGGGTTTCTTGGCGAGCTTGCCTTCGCGATACCAGCGCCAGCCTTTTTCCGTGCCGCCGCGAATATGGGCGATGGCATAGACGAAGCCACGGTCGACCAATGACAGCGCGTTGGTGGAAAACTGCGCCGGCATCGACAGGCCATAGGCGCCATAGCCGTAGAGCAGCAGCGGTGCCGAGCCGTCCAGGGCGGTTTCCTTGCGGTAGAGCAGGCTGATAGGCACGCTTTCGCCATCGGCCGTGGGGGCGAAGACCCGGCGGGTGACGTAGAGCGCAGGATCGTGTCCGGATGGAACCTCCTGGCGCTTACGCAGGACACGCTCGCGCGAGCGCATGTCGTAGTCATAGGTCTCGGCCGGCGTGGTCATCGAGGAATAGACGAACCGGATCCGGTCTGTCGCAAACTCCATGCCGCCATCGAGCGCGAGGGAGTAGGCTTCCTCGGCAAAGTCGATGGCGTGTTCCTCGCCGCTGGACAAGGAGCGGATCACGATGCGCGGCAGGCCGTCCTCGCGCTCGAGCCGGACCAGCCAATCGGCCAGCAGCACGATGTCGAGGATATAGCGGCCCGGCTTATGCGGGATGAGGTCGCTCCAGGATGCCTGAGTTGAGGACGCCTGTGCGGGCGTCGCCAGAGGCGCGGTCATGATGCGGAAATCCTCGGCATCGTCGAAGTTGGTCAGGATCAGCAACTGATCCTTCCCGTCCGGCAAGGGGCGGTGTTCGATCTCATATTGCACGCCTTCCTGGCGCGCGGCGATCAGATGCACGCGGCTGTCGCCATCTTCGAGGCGGATCACCCGGACTTCCGAGGTTTCATGATCGTGGATGTCGATGACCGCCAGACGGCGCGACTGGGTCTGCGACAGACCGACGAACATGCCGGCGTCGGCCTCCTCATAGATGAGGCGGTCGGTACCGGCTGGGGTAGCCAAGAGATGCAGCCACACGCTGGAGGCGCGATGGTTCTCGTCGAGCCTCACATAGTAGAAGCCCGATCCATCCGCGAGCCAGACGGCCTCGCCTTCCGTATCGGGGACATTGTCGGTGAGCATTACGCCTTTCGAGGTATCGAGCAGGCGTATCGTATGGAATTCCGAACCGTTCTCATCGCAACTCCAGGCGATCAGCCGATGATCGGGCGAGGGGGCAAAACCGCCGAAGGCAAAGAAGCTCTTGCCCTTTGCGAGGGCGTCGCCGTCCAGAAGCAGCGTTTCCTCACCGCCGCCACGCGGGCGCCGGCAGAACAGGCGATGCTGTCCGCCCTGCCGGAAGCGCGAATAGTAGTCGAAGGGCCCGTCCGGAGAGGGCACCGAGGAGTCGTCGGCCTTGATTCTCCCCTTGAGCTCTTCGAACAGGACGGCCCGCAGGTGCTCGCCCTCCGCAAGCTGGGCGTCGGCATAGCGATTTTCCTGCTCGAGATGGGTCTTGATGTCGGCGGGCAGCGTCGAGCCGTCACGCAGCACGTCCTGCCAATTGTCCGCCCGCAGCCAAGCATAGTCGTCCTGTAACGCAATACCGTGAACGACGCGTTTGCTTGGCCGCTTTTCGGCAATCGGCGGCAGAATGGGGGAGGAAGTCACCATCTCATGCCTTCTGGTCGGGGGTGAAGTTCATGGCATGGCCGTTGATGCAATAGCGCAGGCCCGTAGGCGGCGGGCCATCCGGGAAGACATGGCCGAGATGGGCATCGCAAGCGGCGCAGCGGATCTCGATACGGCGCATGCCGTAGGATCTGTCCTCCAACTCGACTACGGCATCCGCGCGCACGGGTTCGAAATAGCTCGGCCAGCCGCAGCCTGAATCGAACTTAGTGTCCGACCGGAACAATTCCTCACCGCAACAGACGCAGGAATAGGTGCCTTTTTCTTTGGCGTTCCAGAAAGGTCCGGTAAAAGCGCGCTCCGTGCCGCGTTCGCGGGTAATGTGGTATTGTTCTGGAGAGAGAAGCGTCCGCCATTCCGCATCTGTTTTGTTAACTTTCTTGTTTGGCACAATTGTCTCCCAATATTTTGCCGCAAAGGGATGCTATCGAAACGGTGGACATACTTTGCGACTGATTCGACAGGCCGAGCGTTTGAAGACTATTCAGTTCGTCGTAAATAGGGGGTGGGGCGACAGTTCGCAATTCAGTGTCTTGTTGAATTCCGCGGCGGGCTTGCAAATTTGCATTTGCTGTTTGCCGAGGGTGGCAATTGTCGCAAGGGAAGCCGGTCGAATTCTAGACCTTTCTCATCGGCGCGGGATCGGCGGCAGGCGTAGCGATGCTGCGTAATGCGCTGGTTAGGTGCGCCTTTCTACAATTGCAGTCTGCTGTCGTGCCTGGCGTGACCTATCCGGTCATCAGTGCAGATCAGATAGTCCGATCGGGTGTTGCAGTACCCATTTGTGATAGGGGAGCGTCTTACGTAGGCGGTTGCATGTTTTCACGGCAGTAATCAGATGCGGCGTAGTGCAAAATTCATGCTTGTCTTGCAAAAGATCTTGATTGATAAGATTTGAGAGTTTACATCAGTGCGCAATTCGAAATTCGCGATTCCAAAGTTGCGAAGCGGATGTATGGCCTGCACTGCTGTTAATGAATGGCGCGGCAGCGTAGCCGGTGGTGAACATTTAGTTAAATCAGACCAAAAAAAGAAAGTCGATTTACCATGAGCGACGGATCCAACAACACCAACTTCATCGAGCTCGCGGCGGACATCGTCTCGGCCTATGTCAGCAATAATTCGGTTGCTGCATCGGACCTGCCCGGCTTGATCAATGAGGTCCATGGTGCTCTTCAGCGTATCACCAGCGGCGTGCAGGAAGTGCCGGCCGAGGCTCCCAAGCCGGCGGTTCCGATCAAGAAGTCGGTGACGGCTGACTACATCATCTGCCTCGAGGACGGTAAGAAGTTCAAGTCCCTGAAGCGTCACCTGCGCACGCAATACAATATCTCGCCGGAAGAATACCGCGAGAAGTGGGCTCTGCCGGCCGATTACCCGATGGTTGCCCCCAACTATGCTCAGGCCCGCTCCAACCTGGCCAAGCAGATGGGCCTCGGCCAGCAGCGCCGTCGCAAGGGACGGTAATTTCGCCACGGCCCTGCCGGAACGACAACAACAGCCGGATGCCATGCATCCGGCTGTTGTTGTTTGAAGTATATAGGGCGTGTCGCCAGTTATGGTTTGGCGCTAGACGTTCGAGGCAGGAAGCGATCAGGTCGTGACCAGGACCTGCCGCGCATCGCTGCGAATGCGTTCGACAAACGATTTCAGTCCGTTGGAGCGCTGCGGTGTGAGATGTTCCTCGAGCTGCAGTTTGCGGAAGATCTCAAGTGCGTCTATGGCCAGAATCTCCGACGCGGTGCGGCCGGAATAGACGGCCACCAGGATCGCCAGGAGGCCGCGCACGATAAAGGCGTCGCTATCGCACTGAAAACCGGCCCGCCCTTCCTTCCAATGGGTGACGAGCCAGACCTGGCTGACGCAGCCCTGCACCTTGTTGGCCGCTGTCCGCGCCTCGTCGGGCAGCGGCTCCAGCGTCTTGCCGAGCTCGATCAGGTAACGATAGCGATCCTCCCAATCGTCCAGGAGTTCGAAATTCTCGATGATGACGGCGATGTCTTGGCTGCTCATCCCCTTCATATAAGTGAGATGCCGAGGAAGACAAAGCCCTCTCAGGGAATGGAAGGGCGTGGGGGAGGCAGGGCTGTGAAGCGCTGACCGGCTGGAGCGGGAGCGGCGGCGGCATCGTCACCCGGGCTGGCGAGGAGGCCGGTAAGCTGCCTGGCGCCGGCGAAGCCAGCGGCGCATTGCTGGGGACTGGCGGCGCAATAGGACAAGGCGGCGCCGACGGCCTTGTCGGCGAGGGCCGTTGCCGACAGACCCGCCAGGGCCTGCTTGTCATGCTGGGCCGGCGGCGCCGGCAAGAGCAGGGCGACCACGGCAAGCCAGAACATCATGCGCAGGATGAAGAACACGTCATGGGCTCCCGATCGATGGTCAATTCTAGCATGGGCACCATCGACAGGAGCGTGACTCATCGCACGGACGGCGGCAAAGTGAAGGGATGGTTAACCCGCCAACCCGTCTTGGTGAGGAATTGTTCACCATGTTTGGCACTTGACCCGCCAAGAGGCCTTTCCAGACGCAGGAACGGCCTGGCAGGCCCATTCTCTTAGGGTTCGTTTAAAGGACGCACTGCCATGGTCGACGGGTCATGTAGGGAGCGCGGCCGCAGGGCCGTGCCGGGGCGTTGCGTCAGTTTGATTGGTTCATATCCGCCAAGGCATCCGTCGACCGCTTGGTCCACGGATCGGCGAAACACGATCCCTTGACAGCGGCCCGACATGGTGCCTTCGTCGCCATGCTGCTCGGCGCGGCGCTGTTCGGCCTGACATTGGTGCCGCCTTTCCTGGCTTTCTCCGGTGGTCCCAGCCTCGGTGTCGGCGGCATCATGGTACTGGTTGCCGCCCTGCTCGCCATTGTCTGGCGCTTGTCCGTCACCGGTCGTCTCGATGTTGCGGCTCTACTCACCGTCCTCGCCGTCTGCGGCTTTGCCGGCATCGTCGCCCGCCACAGCGGCGGGCACAGCGCCAGCGCCTATGCGCTTCTGGCCGTCGCTCCCGCCCTCGCGCTGCTGACGGGCGCCCGCAACATCGTGATCCGCGCTATCGTCCTGGCCGGCATCACCGCCATGATGATCGCTCTGGCGGGAACGAAGATGGCGCCGCCGCCCAGTCTCGGTACGCGCTTCCTCGACGGACTGGGCGTCGTGCTTGCCCTTGCTGCCGTCGGCGGCATCGTGCTGATGGAATTGCGCCTGAGGCGCTACGACCGCCAGCTCGTGAAGTCCGGCGAAGCCCGTTATACCCTGCTGGCGGAGAACATCAGCGACCTCGTGACGCGGCACGGCAAGCGCGGCCAGGTCGTCTATGCTTCGCCGGCGTCCCAGGCGCTGTTCGGTGCCGAGCCGTCCGAACTGCTCGGCCAGGGCCTGTTCGATTATGTGCATATCGCTGACCGTCCCGCCTATCTGTCTGCGCTTTCCAGCGCCGAGATGGATGGGCTGGGCTCGACGGTCGAGTTCCGGCTGCGCCGCAAGGGGGAGGGGGCTCCCGTCTTCCTGTGGGTGGAGATGCGCTGCCGGCCGCTGGGCGAGGATGAGGACCGCCAGACGGTGGCGGTCATGCAGGACATCACCGATCGCAAGGCCTATGAGCACCAGCTCATCGACGCCAAGATCGAGGCCGAGAAGGCCAATGCCGCCAAGAGCCGCTTCCTGGCCACGATGAGCCATGAGCTGCGCACGCCCCTCAATGCCATCATCGGCTTTTCGGAGCTGATGCTGAACGAGGAGATGATGAAGCTCTCGGCAGAGCGGCGGCATGAATATGCCGGCCTGATCCATGACAGCGGCCACCATCTGCTGTCGATGGTCAACGGCATCCTCGACATGTCGAAGATCGAGAGCGGCAGCTTCGAGCTGGTGCCTGAATCCTTCCAGATCCGCGACCTCATCGAGAACTGCCGCAATATCCTGCTGCTGAAGGCGCAGGAACTCGGCATCTCCCTGGAGACCGCCATCGCGCCCGACATGCCGCCGATCATCGCCGACAAGCGCGCCTGCCGCCAGATCTACCTCAACCTGATGTCCAACGCGCTCAAATTCACCAAGCGCGGCGGCCATGTCACCATCGGCGCGCGCCAGGAGAAATACGGCGTCGCCCTCTTCGTCGCCGATGACGGCGTCGGCGTGGCGCGCGAGGACGTGCCGCGGCTGGGCGAGGCCTTCTTCCAGTCGACGGCCGGCAAGCCGTCCAAGGACTACGAACGGACCTATGAAGGTACCGGCCTCGGCCTTTCCGTGGTCAAGGGCCTTGCCCAGTTGCATGGCGGGCGCATGGAGGTCGACAGCCTGATCGGTCACGGTACCACCGTTACGGTTCAGCTGCCGTCCGATTGCGAAAGCGAAGCCTCGCGCCGGGCCTTTGCCAGCGGCGCCACCATTGAAACGCTGCCGGTGCGTCCGGCGGTCCAAGATCATTTTATCGAAGAAGAATTGGGGAAGAAGCGTGCGTGAAGCGTTAGCCCGTTCCGATCGCGATTTTCTGCTGTCGGACAAGGTCGAAGAGGCCCCCTCGCGTTATGTCGGTATCATGCGGGTGATCCTGCAGCGTCCGGCCGAGGTCGCGGGACTGGCGGTGATGGGGGGCCTCAGCCTTGCGATCCTGGTCAATGCTCTGGTTCTGCAGAACGGCACGCATACCTCGCCCTTCATCGCCCAGCGCGGCTCGGCCTCGTCGGCTCCTTCCGTTTCGGCGTCGGGTGCGGGCGCGCGTGGGGCTGACGATGCCGCTTCCCAGGACGCAGTTGCCGTGCTGCGGGATGTCCAGCTCGCCTTGGCCGAGCGCGGGCTCTATGACGGCCTGGCCGACGGGGTTCTCGGCCCCAAGACCACCACGGCGATCCGCTCCTTCCAGCAGCACAATGGCATGCCGGTCGACGGTCAGCCCAGCGCGGCGCTGCTTACCAAGATCATCGCCAGTTCCAGTCCCCTGCTCACCACCGAACCGACCGCCGCAGAGGCGCCCCCGGCTCCGCCCGTCGACCAGATCGCCGCGCTGATCAATGGCGAGCCGCCGGCCCCGGCCGGCCCACAGCCCGACAAACGCGTGCTTGGGGTCGAAAAGGCACTGGCCAAGCAGGGCTATGGTCCCCTGAAGGTCGATGGCTTCATGGCGGCCGACACGCGCAACGCCATCTCCCGCTTCGAGAAGGATCGTGGATTGCCGGTAACCGGCCAGATCTCGACGCGGCTGCTGCAGGAATTGGCCCGTTCCGGTACCAAGGTGGAATGAGCGCCCGGCTCAAATCCAGCCTGTTCGTCGCGGCTTATCTTCGCCGCGCCATGGCGGAAGGTGCCTTCGCCGCATTGCGCCAGCGCGGTTCCGAGGAGGCCGGGGCCATCTTCGTCAAGATCGACCATCTCGACGGCACCGCTGCGCTTTACGGCCCGGCGCCGCAATCGCTCATCACCGAGGATGATGGCGTGCGCCGCTTTGTGCGGATCACGCCGGCGGACGCCACGCCCTTGGATGCTGAGACGCGATTGCAGCGCGAATTCCGCTTCGACCCCGACCTCTGGGTCATCGAGGCGGAGGACCGCCAAGGCCGGCATTTCCTCGACCTCGCCGAGGAAAGCTGAGGCGGGCATTGCCCGAATTACCATTCGGCAATGTATCAAAACGTGATTCCGCAACCGGTGGCTTTGGGTGCATAGTCTGGCCCGGACGGCCGGTGATGCCTTGCCGGACGCACCATGCCCGAAAGGCCTACGCCTATTTTGTTGGGCGCGTTTTGCCCAAAAAGGGCCAATTGGCCGTAATATCGGGGCCCGATGTGCAAAATCGCACACCGGAGTCACGCCGCAGCGACGGCGGGCGGCGTTTAGTGCGTATGTACACAGACTGTTAACTTTCCTTACCTGCTAATGACCCCAAAGCGAACGGAGTCTCGATTTCTGGTGCAATCTGCTGATAGGTCCCGCCATGAGCATCGTCCTGCCATTTCCCAAACAACCTCAAGCCCCACGCCCTCCGAGTGAACAGGAGGCCCGGGAGCCTAGTGCCGAAATCCTGTTCTTCACCGGCGTGCGTATCGAGCGCCACGTGGAAGACGATCGTCAGTCGCCCCAGCCGCGTCGTGGCGCCGGTGGTGGCAAGCGCCATCGCAAGGCGTGAGTTCCAGCGACTATCTCGACCGAGCCGAAGGAGCTCTCCTCGGGCTTGCCATCGGTGATGCGCTCGGCACCACGCTCGAATTTTCAGCCCGCGACAGCCATGCTCCCCTGACCGACATCGTCGGCGGCGGGCCATTCGCCCTTCCACCCGGGGCCTGGACCGACGACACCTCCATGGCGCTTTGCCTGGCGGCGAGCCTCCAGCAGCACAAACAATTCGATCCCCAGGATTGCATGAACCGTTTCGTCAATTGGTGGCGACACGGCTATTTGAGCGCGACCGGCGAGTGTTTCGACATTGGCGGGGTAACCAGCAAGGCCCTGGCGCGCTATGAGGCCTCGGGCAATCCGTTCGCTGGCCCGACAGCCGCCGATACCGCCGGCAACGGCTCCTTGATGAGACTGGTGCCGGTCGTCATCGCCGCTCGAGGAGATCGGCAACGTGCCCTGCGGGATGCGGCGGACCAGTCCCGCCTGACTCATGGGGCCGAGGAAGCCGTCGAGGCCTGCGTCTATTTCGCAACCCTGCTGTTCGAGGCCCTGCACGGTGCGGATCCGGCGAGCGTGCTGCGGCCGAAGCACTTGCCGGAGAATCTTCCCGAGCGGCTGAGGCGTTGTGCAAGCACGGATTGGCGGCGGGTCGAACGCGATGCCATTTCCTCCAGCGGCTATGTCATGCACACGCTGGAGGCGGCGCTGTGGGCCGTATCCCGAGCCGGATGCTTCCAGGGTGCGGTGGTAGACGCGGTGAATCTGGGTGGAGACGCCGACACGATCGGCGCTGTGGCCGGCCAATTGGCCGGTGCCTTGTGGGGACGAAGCGCCATTCCGATCGCCTGGCAGCACAAGGTCGTGTGGGGCGATGAGATCATCGCGACGGCCCGCGCTCTCGCGCTGGGTTGAGAGGGTGCCGAGCGCTTTCTCTATCGAAAAATCTGTCGACGTTTCTGAACAACGCTCTAGCGACAGCTTGCGGGCTCCAGTCCCCGCTCCACATCGACCTGCTGGGTCGGTTCGGGCACGAGCGCACGCACCACGATCAGGCCCGTCGGCTCGGGGGCCTGAAGTCGCAAGGCAACCGGCAGATCCGGACCTTGCTTGGCCCTGATCTCGGCAAGCTGCGCCAGTGTGAACAAGGTCATCTCGAGCGCGCCGTTCGCGCCCGCACGGTCGGTCAGCGTGTAGAAATTGAGGCCTGCCGGCGTATAGAACGACACCGACAGAAAACCGGCATTCAGCGGAACGCGCACATGGACCGGGCCACCGGTGAGGTCGTAGCGGCAGAAAGCCGTTACGATGGCCGGGTCCGGTAGCGGCAATGGGGTCTTGTCGGCAGTCAGGATGACGAAACGTCCGAGTGGGGCGATTGCGCTCGCGCGCTGAAAGCCGGTCTGCCCGCTGAGGCGGGGTAGGGTGACGATCGTGGCCAAATGCACCACGACGCCGATGAGCAGGCCCGCGAGCGTCCATAACAGCCAGCGGATCACGGGGGGCCTCCAGCCACGCAGTCGAGCCGTTCGATTGCGGGAACGGCAATACTCCGGCCGGCCCCGAATTCCGTGGCGAGGCCTGTCGAGATCGGACTGTCATAAAGGCGCAGGATCAGGCTCATCGGTCCGGGGGAACTCGGCAGCCAGTTGCCGGGCTGGCTGTCGGGTGCCACGGTGACGGTCACCCGGCCTTCCTCGCCCCTCAGAACGGAAGCACTGGTGAAGCCGGCCCGGTTGCTGGGATTGCGGGCCAGCCTGTCGGATCGATCATAGAGGCTGAGGGTCCACCAGCGCGCCTGCGGCAGCATGGCCGAAAGGCGGTACCGGCAGGTGCCATCGAGCGCTCGCCCCGCCGAATCCTCCCACGCCGTGAAGGCAAGGCCTTCACCAGGCCCGAGAGGCAGGTCTCCACTGCGGGCGATGCGCGCGCGGCTATAGCGATCGGCCCCGAGCGGGTCGGCCAGGGGCCATGCCGTCCAGGGACCGAAGCGCAGGGCGCCGAGCTGGAAATCGGCCCCGGTAGCCCACCAGGTGAGACCGAGCCCCAGCGCGCCGCCGAGGGCAAGGGCATAGACCAGCCCCAGGATCGCGGAGAAACCTTTCATTCGATGGCCGAAACCGGCGCCGGGCGGCGCATCTGGGCTGCCTGCCTGGCAGGCGAATGATCGGCCTGCTCGATCAGGGTGGCGACGTCCCGCAGGATCTGTGTCGCGTTGCGGGTGAGGACAGGCGGCGGCGCAGGAGCCATCTGCGCCGCATCCGCCGTATCGGGGGCCGACGGTTCGGCCTTGCTGGGCTGCTGCACCGGCGGGAAGGGGGCAACGCCGGGGATCGGCCGGATTTCCACGCCTTGGTGAGCGACGGTCATCACCTGCTGCCAGGTCATGGCCGGAAGGGAGCCGCCGGTCATCTCCTCCGTGGGCTGGAAATTGTCATTGCCATACCAGACCCCACCGATGAAGTTACCGGTAAAGCCCATGAACCACGCGTCGCGATAGGAATTGGTGGTGCCGGTCTTGCCGGCCACCTTGATGCCGGGCAGCTGGGCTCGCTTGGCCGTGCCGTTTTCGACCACGCTGTTGAGCATGCCGTTCATATCGGCGATGATCTTGGGGTCGATCACCACCGGATCCTCGCGGGCGGGATCGAACTTATGCAGAAGGTCGCCCTTGGCATTGCGGATCTCCAGCGCGGCATGGGGGGGCGCCTTGTGTCCGCCGGACGAGAAGACGCCATAGGCGCCGGTCATCTCCAGGAGATTGACGGCCTCGACCCCGATCGGCAGGGCCCAGGACTCCTTGAGCTCCGTCTCGATGCCCATGGTTTTGGCCGTCTCGATGATCATGCGCCGGCCGTCGGCGGCGCTCTTGCTGAGGGCCAGGGAGATCTTGACGGGGATGACGTTGATCGAGCGGGTGATGGCCTGTGTCAGCGTGATCGGACCGGAGAATTTGTGGCCGAAATTCTGGGGACACCAGTTTCGGATGCAGACGGGCGAATCCACCACGATGGATTTGGGCGTGAAGCCGTTCATCAAGGCGGTGGCATAGACGAAGGGCTTGAAGGAGGAGCCGGGCTGGCGCAGGGCGTCCGTGGCCCGGTTGAACTGGCTCTGGCTATAATCGCGTCCGCCCACCATGGCGCGTACAGCGCCGTCGGGCTCCATGACCACGATGGCACCCTGGTGCACGTTGTAGTCCTTGCCATATTGGCGCAGATTCGATTCCAGGGCGTTTTCCGCCGTTGCCTGGATGATCGGATCCAGCGCTGTGCGCACCACGAACACGGATTCGCTGCCCAATGCCCCGTCATCGGCGAGGTCGGCGATCTCGCCATAGGCCCAGTCCAGATAATAGTCGGGTGCCTTTTCCCGCGCCCGATCGACCGGCGTGGCCGGATTGCGGCGGGCACCGGAGACCTGGCCTTCGGTCATGAAGCCGGCGTCGACGAGATTGCTGAGCACCTGGTTTGCACGCCCACGCGCCGCCGCGAGGTTGTTGGTCGGTGCGTATTTGGTCGGTGCCTTGAATAGGCCGGCCAGCATGGCCGCTTCCGCCAGGGAGACGTCGCGCACCGACTTGCCGAAGTAATATTGCGCCGCCGCCTCGATGCCGAAGGCACCCCCGCCCATATAGGCGCGGTCGAGATAGAGCTTGAGGATTTCGTCCTTGCTCAGATGCCCCTCGAGCCAGAGCGCCAGATAGGCCTCGCGGATCTTGCGTTCCAGCGTGCGCTGGTTGGACAGGAAGAGATTCTTGGCGAGCTGCTGGGTGATCGAGGAGCCGCCCTGCACCACGCCGCTCGCCTGGCTGTTGACGGTGAGCGCGCGCAGCGTGCCGATGACATCGATGCCGAAATGATCGTAGAAACGCCGGTCCTCGGTGGCGAGCACGGCCTTGATGACATAGTCGGGCATGTCGGCCAGGGCGACGCTGTCATTGCTGCGGATGCCGCGCTGGCCGACGATGTTGCCGTAGCGATCCTCGAAAGTGACGGCGATGTCGGCGCGGCGCAGCCAGTCATCGCCGATCTGGCGGATTGCCGGCTGCATCAGCATCAGGCCGAAGATCATGCCGGCCGTGCCCAGCGTCAGCCCCTCGCAGCCGACTTCAACCAGCATCCGGCGCCAGCCCGAGACCTGGAACCTGTTGGAGATGTCGGAGCCGCGCTCGATCCCGGCCCGCACTTTCTGCCACGACGCATAGACGGCGTTGTCGAGCCACGAGTCCAAACGAAGGGCGGCGCGGCTCAGGCGCTTTCGAAAGGACGGCTCTG
This sequence comes from Labrys sp. (in: a-proteobacteria), assembly GCF_047605565.1. Classification (NCBI taxonomy): domain Bacteria; kingdom Pseudomonadati; phylum Pseudomonadota; class Alphaproteobacteria; order Hyphomicrobiales; family Xanthobacteraceae; genus Labrys; species Labrys sp. (in: a-proteobacteria). Next base: position 30,004 of record NZ_JASGFM010000020.1, on the reverse strand, counting down.
GCTTGCGTTCAGGCACGATGGAACCAACCGGTACGCGAAAGACGTCAGGATGGACAGTCTAACCCCCGGTCGCCGATCCTGAAAGACCCACGCTGATTTTCCGCCGGGCATGGCAAATGCCATGGCTTGCGAAATTTTTTATTCGTGCCTGTCGGCGCCGGATGTGGCGCGTCGTCCTTGGGATAAGTCCGAGAGTTTTGCCCATGAGGAGGAAGACCATGGCTGAAATCGCCCCGAACGGCATGAACACGCTGTCGCCCCATCTGGTCTGCGATGGCGCAGCCGATGCCATCGAATTCTACAAGAAGGCTTTTGGCGCCGAAGAGATGATCCGCCTGCCCGGACCCGACGGCAAGCTGATGCATGCCTCGATCAAGGTCTGCGGCAGTTCGGTCATGCTGGTCGACGCGAACAAGCAATGGGGCCTGCTATCGCCCAAGATGCTCAACGGCACCCCCGTGACCATCCATCTCTTCGTCGCCGACGTCGACGCTTTCGTCGCCCGCGCTGTCGAGGCGGGCGCCGAAGTGGCGATGCCGGTGCAGGACATGTTCTGGGGAGACCGTTATGGCGTGATCAAGGACCCCTTCGGGCATCATTGGTCGATCGCCACCCATCAGCGCGATCTCACCGTCGAGGAAATCCAGGAAGGTATGCGCAAGATGGCCTGCTGAAGCGCTCCCTTCCGGCGGCCCGCCTTCTCACGAAGGGTGACTCTGACCGGCTGTTCCGCTATGGCAACGGCGATGGAACAGCCTTCGAAGCCCTTCTGGAAGACCAAGCCCCTGGAGGCCCTCTCGCCGGAGGAATGGGAGAGCCTTTGCGACGGCTGCGGGCGCTGCTGCCTGGTCAAGCTCGAGGAAGAGGAAACCGGCGACACCTATTTCACCGATGTCGCCTGTTTCATGCTCGAATGCCACAGTTGCCAATGCTCCGACTACGAGCATCGCAAGCGTCATGTTCCTGACTGCGTCACGCTGACGCCCGAGCTGGTGCGCACCATCGATTGGCTGCCGCCGACCTGTGCCTATCGGTTGGTCGCCGACGGCGAGGATCTCTATTGGTGGCATCCCCTGGTTTCGGGGGACCCCAATACCGTGCACCAGGCCAATGTCTCGGTGCGCGGCAAGGTCAAGGCCGACGACAAGCAGGTGGGCGAGGGCGAGTGGGAAGAGCACGTGGTGCGTTGGCCCGCGCGCGTACCCAAGGCGGCTCGCAGGCGCTGAAGCCTGTGTGAAGGCGACGCTCCGCCGCTCTGCCTGAAACGTCAGGATGGGAGCCGTGGCGGTTGCCTGCGGGCTTTCCTGACGCAACGGCAGCAAACGCCATTCGAGCGAGCCGAAGACGGGTGGAATCGCGGCGACGGGGAAACGGCATGGCACCGCATCGTCGAGCATCGCTGTGCGGACATTCTGGGAATTGCCCCACTCGGGCAGCATTCCAGCAACACAGCACGCTTATCTTTGCATCATTCAAAAGGAGTTGCGGGATGGAAACGCTTGTCGATATCGGCTCTGCTGCCGTGCTCATGATCTTGGCGGGCATGATCTTGCATGTTGCCCTGTCCATGCCGGTCTGAGGTTAGAAAATACTAAGTTTACTCTTTGGTAAACATGTTTTGTCGAAGGAGAGGAGTTTGTGCGTTTTCGCACAGAGCGAATACGCGCAAATGTTCGAAATAGGGCGTGTTGAACATCAGATTCGGGGGAAGATTGATGACACGTGCGCAACTGGTTTTCGATCGTCCTGAGCGGGTGGCGGGCTTCGGCCGCGTGAATCCCTCGGCGGCTGGACGGCATCTCAGTTTTGCGATCTCGACTCTGTCCTTTGTCGTGATCGCTGCCTCCGTCTTGTTCCTTGCTTCATTCTTCTAAGCTCGGCCGCCGGCATTGGCCGTTTCGAGCGCGACCATGGGGCTGCATGTGACCTCGGAAAGCAGTGCTCAGGATTGAAATAGCGAGGGCAGGGGCCACAGGAACGATCGCAGGGCCTGCGATCGCTGGCGATGAGCGTCTCGCTTACTGAAAGCGCACAGGGGAGCCGGCTCTGTCGGCCATGGTCTCGATGAAGGAGCGATAGGCCGAGACGGCGGTGACGGCGGTGATCGTGCCGCAATCGCGCCCCTTGCCACCCATCACGGCCGAGATCACGCCGACCAGTACATAGCTCGCACCCTGGCGCTGGAACACCGGGCCGCCCGAATCGCCCCGGCAGATGCCGTTGTTGTTGATGGTGCGGCGGGTTGCCTTGTGATCGATCAGGAAGAGCTGGTGGGATTTGCTGTCGATCTGGTCCAGCATGTCGAAGCGCCGTTCACGCAGCTTGCCGGCGCTGCTGACCACGCGATCGCGGCTCATGCCGAAGCCGGCGACCTGGACGTCGACGAAACTGCCGTCATCGGCGATACGCGAGGCCAGCGGCACCGGCACCAGCCAGTCGGGAAAATCGTGGTCGACCCGGATCAGCGCGATATCGTTGATCGCGGCCGAAGTGCCGAGCGCCGTGACGTCGAACTGGGGATGGATCGCCACCTGGGTCGCTTCGGCAAAGCGGAAACGGAACTGGGTGTCGAGGGCGCGGATGCGATAATCGCCATGCCCGCTCAGGAAGCAATGAGCAGCCGTGAGCACAAGCTTGCGGGAAATTACCGTACCACTGCATTTGGTGCCGCTCGGCCCGGTGATCTGCACCACATGACTGCGCACGCCGGTGGGATCGGTGACGTCGCGACCGCCTTTGATCGCCAGGGCTGGCATGGTGAGGGTCACGAAGGACATGACAGCGGCGGCGAGGCGGGTTTTCATCATGGCTAAGCTGTAGAGCATTTCCAACCAAAACCAAATTATTGCGCGTTCGGGCGGATTCTTCTTGAGCGAGTCTCGGATTCGACCTGGAAGAATCGGCCGGGTCTCAAACGCCGGGCGGTCATGGCAGGGACGCTCCCATTCGCGCTGCATTGCTGCGAATCCAGGGTAGGGCGGTACCCAGCAGGGCCACGCCCGTCATGCCGCCGCAGCCCCGACCGCTATTGGCGCCCACGGCCGAGGCCAGCACGCCCACGAGCATGCCCTCGCGCAGCACCGGACCGCCCGAATCGCCCTGGCAAGCGCCGCCGACCCCGCTGCTTTCGCGCAGGCGCAATTGCACCCTGGAGATGGGCGGAGCTCCTTCCAGCGCGATCTCGCGCAGGACGCCGCCGCTCTTGCCGGCATTCTGGGCAGTCAGGCCGAATCCGGCGACGCGGTAAACCGCACCCGCGATGCCTGCTTCAGCCGTCAGGGAAAGCGGCGCATAGCCCGCCAGGGGCGTATCGAGCTTCACCAGGGCAAGATCGATGGTGAAATGCCGTTTGTCATAGGCCTTGGCATCGAATTGGGGATGGATCGCCACGCTGCCGAGCTGTGACAGCACCGGCTTGCCGGCCTGATAGGTCAGCAGGCGGTAATTGGCGCCCTTGCGCACGCAATGACCCGCCGTCAGCAGAAGATCGGAAGCAATGACGGTGGCCGAGCAAAAACTGCCGCGATCGGAGACGATCATCACGACATGGCGGGCCATATCGGCGGCTGCCGGGCTGCCGCCGACGATGGCATGGGCGGGCAACGCCGACACAAGAGCCATGACCAGAGCTATGACCAGGCTCAGAAGAGCGATCATGGGTGAGCGCAGGACCCAGGTCGACATCGATGCCAGCATCCGTGACTGGCGTGGCCTGGGCGAGCACCAGCCGGCACCTGTCGTATTAACGGGGCGCTCCTTCTGGCGAAAGGCGGGATTGAGCATTACGTTCATGCCGTGTTCAGTGGCTCTGCACAATGATGATGGCTCGAATCGAGGGGAATTGCGGCGAAATCTAGAGCAAGGCGCGTCGGGCGGAAATGCCGCCTTGTTCTAACTCCTTGTTTCGGCGCGTTTTTGGATTTTGCACGAGGCGAGCTATAGCAGAAGGATGAGGATGGGGCGGATATCTTCCTTAGCCGTGGCCCTTGCCCTGGGACTGGGGTGGTTTGTGGCGTTGCAGCCGGCGATGGCTGCCTGCGTCAGCCTCAGCGAGGCGCGCCCGCTCGTGAAGTCAGGTACGATCGTGCCTCTTCTTTCGGCATTGGGTGCTGCTCGACGTGCGGTAAAGGGAGAGATGATCGACGGCAATTTGTGTGGAGACCCTGGCAATTACCGCTATGTCGTCACATTTCTGGGGACCGATGGTCGGGTGATAAGAGCGACGATCAACGCCAAGACCGGCGAAGTCGTAGGTGTGAAGTAAAGGAATACCGATGCGGCTTCTCGTGGTCGAGGATGATCAGGATCTCAACCGCCAACTGGTCAAGGCGCTTGAAGAGGCCGGCTATGCCGTCGACCGGGCCTTCGACGGCGAGGAAGGCCATTTCCTCGGTGATACCGAACCTTATGATGCCGTTGTGCTCGACGTCGGGCTGCCGAAGCTCGACGGCATTACCGTGCTCGACCGCTGGCGCCGCGCCGGCAAGGTGATGCCGGTGTTGATCCTGACCGCCCGGGATCGCTGGTCCGACAAGGTGATGGGATTCGATTCGGGGGCGGACGATTACGTCGCCAAGCCCTTCCACATGGAAGAGGTCCTGGCACGTCTTCGCGCGCTCATCCGCCGTACCACCGGCCATGCCACCAATGAACTCGTCTGCGGCCCCGTGCGCCTCGATGCCCGGGCCGGCCGCGTGGTGGTCGACGGCAACCCGATCAAGCTCACCTCGCATGAATATCGGCTGCTGGCCTATCTGATGCACTATACCGGGCGCGTCGTGTCGCGCACCGAATTGGTCGAGCATCTATACGACCAGGATTTCGACCGTGATTCCAATACGATCGAGGTGTTCGTCGGCAGGCTGCGCAAGAAACTGGGTGTGGATGTGATCCAGACCGTGCGCGGCATGGGCTATATCCTCACGCCGCCGGACGCCATGCGCGTATGACCACACGCTCGCTGGCCTTCCGCCTCTTCGTCGCCGCCGCGGCCTGGGTGGTGGTGGTGCTGGTGGTGGCGGGCGTGGTGCTCTCCTCCGTCTACCAGCATGCGACCGAGCGCTCCTTCGACGAGCGCCTGCATGTCTATCTCAAGACGCTGGTCGCCGATATCGCCGGCGCGGATGTGGGCGACCGCACGGCGCCAGGCGCCATGGGCGAGCCCCGTTTCGAGTTGCCGCTGTCGGGCTGGTACTGGCAGATCAACCGCCTCGACAAGCCGGCTTCCAATGGATCCAAATCGCTGTTCGAAGCGACCTTGCCGAGCCTCGACGACCAGAACACGCCCGGCGAACCCAGCGGTGTGCGCGAGGGCTATATCAAGGGCCCGGACGATCGCCGGCTGCGTGCCGTCGAGCGTCTGATCGATCTTGGGGAGGACGGCCGCTACCGGGTAACCCTGGCCGGCCCTGCCGATGAGATCGACAGCGCCATTTCCGACTTTCAATATTCGCTGCTGCTGACCTTTACCGCACTTGGCGTCGGGCTGCTCGCTGCGATTCTGCTGCAGGTACGCTTCGGCCTCAGGCCGCTTTCGCGCATCAGCGGTGCGCTGGCGCGCATGCGCACTGGCGAGGCGGCCAAGCTGCCGCCGGACCTACCCGACGAGATCGTGCCGCTTGCGCGTGAACTGGATGCGCTGGTCGACGCCAACCGGGAAGTGGTCGAACGGGCCCGCACCCATGTCGGCAATCTCGCCCACGCCCTGAAGACGCCCTTGTCCGTCATCGCCAACGAGGCGGGTACGGCGCCGGCCAGTCCCTTGGCCGAACAGGTGGGCCGACAGGTCGGCGTGATGCGCAAGCAGATCGATCACCACCTCCAGCGCGCGCGCATCGCCGCCGCCGTCAGCGTGGTGGGAACGGTGACCGAGATCGCACCGGTGATCGAGGGGCTGGTCCGGGCCATGGAGAAAATCCATGCCGTCAAGCGCCTGAAGATCACGGTTCAGGTCGATCCGGCGCTGCGTTTCCGCGGTGAGAAGCAGGACATCGAGGAAATGACCGGCAATCTCATCGACAATGCCTGCAAATGGGCGATCAGCGAGGTAATGATCCGGACCGAGGCGTTCCACCTGGATGGCGCGATGTTCGCCCGGATTATCATCGACGATGACGGACCGGGCCTGTCACCCGAGAAGCGCGCCGAGGCGGGACAGCGCGGCAAGCGGCTCGACGAGACCAAGCCCGGCACCGGCCTCGGCCTCGCCATCGTACAGGATCTCGTCTCGCTCTATGGCGGCCGTTTCAATCTCGATGAAGCACCGATCGGCGGTCTGCGGGCCATCCTCGATATTCCCGCCCTGCAGGGGCCGGTACCAACAGCCGGCGCCCGGCCATCCTCGCGAAGCGGTGAAGGCGCGACGGTCTAGAACCAAACACGTTCAGATGCGAACACTTGTTGGTTCGACTTCTCCAGTCCGGCGCGTCTTTGCGATTTCTGGTGGTTCCACCAAGTCGCAAAACCGGTTGGGCCGGTATCAGGATCACTTTCTCGTATCACGCGGAACACCTGCCCCTTGCGACACTGAGAGACGGTTGGCGCGGGGCGTTTTTGCGTGTAAGGCTGCCGACAGCTTATGCTCTTATGCTTAGGTCAGGGGTCCTATGACAAAATCGATCGTCAAGCTGTTTGGCCTGGCTGTGGTGGCGCTGCCGCTGGCAGGATGCGGGCTTACCAGCTCGACCACCCAGCCGACCGTCGCCGCCGCGCCGCCCACGCCTGCCACCAGCAATTCGCCGATCCTCGACAGCCTCGATCCCGCCGATCGCGCCCGCGCCGAGCAGGCTCGGCGCACGGCCCTGGATGGCAAGGCCAAGGTCAGCATCGACTGGAAGAGCGACAGCAACGCCACCACCCATGGCAGCGTGGTGGCCGGGCCACTGCAGAACCAGGGTGCGGCTCCGTGCCGGCAATATTCCCAGACCGTCTACAAGGACGGCGTGCCGAGCGTCGCCCGTTCGACGGCGTGCCGGCAGCCGGATGGCGGTTGGGTCAACAGCTGAGGCGTTTTGCGATTGGGCGGAAGGGCCGGGAATCGCAGCGACGCGTCGGGACGACAAGCCGGAGCGAAGAGGTGTTCGGTCATGAACGCGCTTTGCTGCGGCGATATCTGGGCGGGCGGGGGTGCGGTCGCGCACGCTGCCCGCAGCCGATGGGTGATAAGGCGTCTCTGCGCGTTTGAAACGCCCAAATTAGGCCTTATGGCCAGCGCAAGAGATCTCGAATGCTCCTTTGGATAGCCCTGGCCGCCATGACCGGCCTCGCAGCTCTGGCATTGCTGTGGCCGCTGGCGCAGCGTGGCGGCGCCGTGACGCCGCAGGCATCCGATGTCGCCATCTACAAGGACCAGTTGGCCGAGATCGATCGCGATCTCGAGCGCGGGCTGATCGCCGGGAGCGAAGCGCAGGCCGCCCGCATCGAGGTCTCCCGCCGGCTGATCGAGGCCGATGAGGGAGAGAAAGCCGAGAAGGACCGGCAGCCGGCCGCGCAGGCGGCCAGCGGGCGGCGGAGGTTTGCCGCGTGCGTCGTCCTGGTGGCGGTCCCGCTGCTCAGCCTTGGGCTCTATGCCTATCTTGGCTCGCCGTCGAGTCCCGACCAGCCCCTGGCGGCCCGGCTGGACGGCAATATCGAAAACGCCTCGCTCGATGAACTGGTGGCCCGGGTCGAAGCCAAGCTGGCGGAGAATCCCGAAGATGGCCGCGGCTGGGAATTGATGGCGCAGATCTATCTGCGCCAGCAGCGCTTCGAGGATGCCAAGCAGGCCTACGCCAACGCCCTGCGGCTGCTGGGATCGACCGCCGAACGCGAGGCCAATTTCGGCGTCGCCGTCGTCGCTGCCGCCGACCGCATGGTGACGGCCGACGCCAAGGCCGCCTTCCAGCGGGCCCTCAAGCTCGATCCCAAGGAATTCCGCTCCGCCTATTTCCTCGGTCTCGCCAAGGAACAGGACGGCGACAAGAAGGGGGCGATCGAGGCCTGGCAGGCCCTGATTGCCGACAATCCCAATGCTGCCGACTTCCTGCGGCAGGAAATCGCCAGGGTCGGCGGGCAGCCCGGATCTGCTCCCGATGGCGCCGCTCCCGATACGGCTGCACGTGGCCCTTCACAGGACGATGTCAGGGCCGCCCAGGCGATGACTCCGCAGGAGCGCGGCAAAATGATCCAGGGCATGGTGTCCGGGCTGTCCGAGCGGTTAAAATCGCAAGGGGGCAGCCCGGAGGAATGGATGAAGCTGATCAAGGCCTATAGCGTGCTCGGGCAGGCGGACAATGCCCGCACTGCGCTCGCGGATGCCCGCAAGGCCCTGGCCAATTCGCCCGATGCCGTCAGGCAGATGGACGAGCTTTCGAAGGCATTGGGTCTATGACGCGCAAGGGCAGACGTCTGGCGATGATCGGCGCAGCCGGTGTGGTCCTCGCGGCTGCGGTGGGCCTGGTGCTGTTCAGCCTGGGCGGCACCATGTCCTATTTCGCCGGTCCGAGCGACATCGTTGGCAAGCAGACCACGCCAGGCCAGCGCTGGCGGCTGGGCGGTCTGGTGGAGCAGGGCTCCCTGCAACGCGGCAGCGCGTCGGAGATCACCTTCACGGTGACCGATACCAACAAGTCGATCAAGGTCGTCTATTCGGGTATCGTGCCCGATCTCTTCCGCGAGGGGCAGGGCGTGGTGGCCGAGGGCGTGGTCGACAGCGCCGGTGTCTTCCAGGCCGATACGCTGCTGGCCAAGCATGACGAGAAATACATGCCCAAGGAAGTGGCGGATGCGCTGAAGGCGCAAGGCCACTGGGAAGAGGGCGGCGCCTACGGGAAAAAGCCATGATCGTCGAAGCCGGCCACTACGCACTCGTTCTCGCCCTCACGCTCGCCGTGATCCAGTCGGTGCTGCCGCTGTGGGGCGCTCGCGCGGGCGATCTCGGGCTGATGCGCATCGGCACCAGTTCCGCCCTGTTCCAGCTTCTCTTCGTTGCCATGGCGTTCGGCGTGCTGACCTATGCCTATGTCAGCTCGGATTTCTCGCTTACCAACGTGTTCGAGAATTCCCATTCGGCCAAGCCGCTGCTCTACAAGATCACAGGCGTGTGGGGAAACCATGAGGGCTCGATGCTGCTCTGGGTCCTCATCCTGGCGTTTTTTGGCGGGCTGGTGGCCGCCTTCGGCCGCAACCTGCCGCCGACGATGAAGGCGACCGTGCTGGCGGTGCAGGCCTGGATCAGCGCTGCCTTCCTCTTGTTCATCCTGCTCACTTCCAATCCCTTCACCCGCCTCACGCCAGCACCGATGCAGGGGCAGGATCTCAACCCGATCCTGCAGGATGTCGGCCTCGCCATCCATCCGCCGCTTCTCTATCTGGGCTATGTCGGCTTCTCCATCGCCTTTGCCTTTGCGGCTGCCGCATTGATCGAGGGGCGCATCGATGCCGCCTGGGCGCGCTGGGTCCGGCCCTGGATCCTGCTGGCCTGGATCTTCCTGACCCTGGGCATCGCCATGGGCTCCTATTGGGCCTATTACGAGTTGGGCTGGGGCGGCTGGTGGTTCTGGGACCCGGTCGAGAATGCCTCGCTGATGCCGTGGCTCGCCGGTACGGCGCTCCTCCACTCCGCTTTGGTGATGGAAAAGCGCAATGCCCTCAAGGTGTGGACGATCCTGCTCGCGATCCTCACCTTCTCGCTCTCCTTGCTCGGCACCTTCCTGGTGCGCTCGGGCGTGCTCACCTCCGTGCACGCCTTCGCCACCGATCCCAGGCGCGGCGTGTTCATGCTGGCGATCCTGGTGCTGTTCATCGGCGGTGGCCTCAGCCTGTTCGCCTGGCGCGCTTCAGCCCTGAAGCAGGGCGGCATCTTCGCGCCGATCTCGCGCGAGGGCGCGCTGATCCTCAACAATCTCCTGCTCACGGTGAGCTGCTTTGCCGTGTTCATCGGCACGCTCTATCCCCTGGCGCTGGAGGCCCTGACCGGCGGCAAGGTGTCGGTCGGTCCGCCCTTCTTCGACCTGACCTTCGGGCCGCTGATGCTGGCGGTGCTGGTGGTGATGCCGTTCGGCCCCTTCCTTGCCTGGAAGCGCGGTGACCTGGCCGGTGCCATGCAGCGCCTCGCTGCTGCGATCGGCCTCGCTATCCTGGCCGCGCTGGTGACGCTATGGCTCAAGCAAGGCGGGCCGGTGCTGGCGCCGCTCGGCGCGGGCCTCGCCTTCTTCATCATGGCGGGAGCGGTGGTCGAGATCGCCGGGCGCATCAAGCTGTTCCGCGAGCCGCTGGGATCCAGCCTGCGCCGGGCAACCGGCCTGCCGCGGTCGGCCTTCGGCACGGCCTTTGCCCATTTCGGCGTCGGCGTGACGCTGATGGGCGTCGTTGCCGCCTCGGCCTGGCAATCGGAGACCATCGTGGCGATGAAGCCCGGCGATACCGCCGGCTTCGGACGCTTCCAGGCCACCTATGTCGGCGCAGTACCCAGGCGCGGCTCGAACTATACGGCCACCGAGGCGCAGTTCGTCATCCGCCGCGATGGCGTCGAGATCGGCCGTATGACGTCCTCCAAGCGTTTCTACCCGGCGCGCCAGATGCCGGTGACGGAAACGGGCATCAGCACCCATGGTTTCGACCAGATCTATATCGGCCTCGGCGACAATCTGCCGGATGGTGCCATTGCGGCGCGGCTCTATGACAAGCCGCTGATCACCCTGATCTGGCTCGGCTGCCTGATCATGGCGTTGGGCGGCCTGTTGTCCCTGTCGGACCGTCGCCTGCGCGTCGGCGCTCCCAAGCCGGCGCGCCGACTTGCCCAGACCATGCAACCGGCCGAGTAGGCGATGGTGAAGCGTTTCATCCTCGCCTGCCTTTTCGGCCTCATGGTGCTGCCGGCCCTGGCCGTGCAGCCGGACGAGGTCTTGCCCGACCCGGCCCTCGAGGCACGCGCCCGCGCGCTGTCGGCGCAGCTGCGCTGCATGGTCTGCCAAAACGAGTCGATCGACGATTCGAATGCCTCGCTCGCCAAGGATCTGCGCATCCTCGTGCGCGAACGCTTGAAGGCCGGCGACAGCGACGCTGAAGTCAAGGACTTCCTGGTTGCCCGCTATGGCGATTTCATCCTCTTGAAGCCGCCTCTGGAATGGCGAACGCTCGCTTTGTGGTCGGGACCGCCCGCATTGCTGTTGCTGGGCGGCATCGCCATCTTCCTGTCGACGCGGCGGCGGCACGCCGCCGCTCCTGCACCGCTCAGTTCGGATGAGCAGGCCAGGGTCGACGATATCCTCAAGCGGGAAGGCTAGAGCATCGTGCCGAAAAGCGGACGCTGATTTTCGGCAAAAGCGATGCGACAACAATAGCCTGCAGCATCGGATCGCCCCGGCTGCCGAGCTCGCGGTGCTGAAGAGCTTTGCTATCGGCCGGTCTCGAACAGGAACCAGGCCCGGCGTTCGGTTTCGTCGATCCAGTTTTCGATCAGGCTGGCGGTCGCGACATCGCGGTGTTCGTCGCACAGATCGTGGGTCTCGCGCAGGAAGCCGACCAGGCGCTTGTTGTCGTCGAGCAACTCGGCGAGCATGTCGCCGGGCGTGACGAAATCGGCATCATTGTCCGACAGGCGCTGCAGCCGCCCGATATGGCCAGCCGAGCGCAGTGTGGTGCCGCCGATCTTGCGGACCCTCTCCGCGATGGCGTCGGTCATGGCGAAGATCTGATCGGCCTGCTCGTCCAGCAGCAGATGATAGTCGCGAAAATGCGGGCCGGAGACGTGCCAGTGGAAATTCTTGGTCTTCAGATAAAGGGTGAACACGTCGGCAAGCAGCGTCGTGAGTGCGCCTGACAGATCCTTTGTCGCATTGGAACCCAGATCGGTGGGGACCCGCAGATCCGCCGTCTTCAATGCCTTCGCCTTGTCCTTGGCCATCAAGTCGTTTCCTTTTGCTATCAGGTCGGTGGCGCTCCTCTCCAGCCAAAGCGGAACCATGACAGAGAGGCAGCCTTCATAGAACATCGCTCGGCCAGCAAGGTTCATCGCGGATCGAGCTTGGACAATCGTCGGGCCGCCATGGCCCTGTCTGCTTTGCCTGGTTGCTCGTGCACCGATCTCATCTTGAATCAAACCGAACCGGCGCGGTGATGGTCCGGCTGACGCCAGCCGGCGGCGCGGGAACGGGCGATGCCCTCCGGACCAGGGACAGTACCTCCTGATCGAGTTCGACAGAACCCGAGGAGCGGGCGAGCGAGGCTGCCAGCACGTTGCCCTCATCGTCGATCCGGAAGCGGACATAGGCAATACCGCGTTCACCGCGCGAACGGGCGCCGGCTGGATAACGCTTGCGCCGTTCGAGATGCGCCATCAACTGCGAGCGCCACTCCGCCGGCGCCTGGCCGGACAGCTGGCCGGAGCTGGTTTGCCGGGCCGCGTTGCGGCTCGACTGACTGGCCTGGACCTGTGCCACGACGGCCGCCTTCGAAGCCTCCTGGGCGTGCTGAGGGCGTGGCTTGGCTGGCTTTTGCTTGGGCGGCTTTTTTGGCTCTGGCCGGAGAGCCGTCTGCTGCCTCGCCTTCACCTTGATGGGCCGCTGCTGGGGGAGCTGTACTTCGGCTTGTGTGACCTGCGTCTGCGGCGTTTCCATTATTGGTTGCGGCTTGGCCGCCTCCGTTACCGGCTCCGGAGCCTGGACCTCCTCGATGGGGTCGGCGGGCACGGGTTCCTCGGGCGCCGGGGCTGCTTCGCTGGCCGCCTGGGGTTCCGCCGCCTGCAGGTCGGGAGAAATCTCGTTGGTCTGGGTCTGCATCGCCTCCGGGGTCGGCGCGAGCTCGATCATGATCGCCGGCGGCGGAGCATCGGCGGAAGGCGCCGCCGGCGACGGCCACAGACACCAGATGGCAACCCCAAGGTGCAGGCTGAGCACGACAAGACCCGAACCGGCCCAGAGAGCCAGATCCGCGAGGCGGCTCCTGGAGCCTGAGACGGTTTGCCAATCGGTCACGATGGGGCGCCTTCCGGTACGCACTCCAGCCCGACCGGGGCTATCGTGGGATAGCTGGCCTCGCGCAGCGTGTTCATCGGCGCCGTCAGAATGTGGCGGTCAGCGAGGCGTAGAAGGTGCGCCCCGGGCCCGGTTGCTGCACCAGGCTCAGGGGGTCGACGTAATATTGGTCGGTCAGGTTCTCGACGCGGACGCTGCCCGTGAGGTTCTTGCTGAACTTGTATTCGGCGAAGACGTCCACCAACGTGTGCCGTTTCCAGTCGACCAGGGCGATGAACTGGGACGCACCCTGCGCCGTCACGTCGCCATGGCCGATGGCGCGCGCGCCGACATGGGAAATCCGCCCGCCCACGGTGAGCGCATCGTCCATCAATTTCTGGGACAGCGTGAGCGCCAGCGAATAGCGGGGCGGAATATGGTTGGTCGAATAGTCGGCATAGAGCGACTTGTTCTCGCAGGTCCCGGCGGTACGGCAGAATTCGACATTGGTGTAGTAGTTGGCCGCAAGGTCCGCCGTGAAGCCGCCGAGCTCATAGCGTCCGGACAGTTCCAGGCCGGAAAAATGGGCGCGGTCGATGTTGAAGATGCGCATGCCCGACACGCCATTGGGGAAGGTGTACCATTGGCGGGCGATGTAGTCGTCGACTGTCCAGTCGAAATAGCCCAGCTTCAGCATGCCCCTGTCATTCGCCGACAGCAGGCCCTCCCGGCGCAGATTGGTGCCGATTTCCCAATTGCTGGAACGCTCGGGCTTCAGATGCGAGTTGACGTTCATGGTGAAGGCCGAGACCGATTCCATGATGCTGGGCAGCCGCATCGCATTGGAATAGTTGACGTAGAACTGGGTGCCGTCGAAAGGCTCGACCGTCACGCCGATCGAGGGGCCGATGCCGCCCTTGGCCAGCCTGGTGTCGTAGGTGTAGTCGGGGCGCACCAGTTCGGGGGCATTGCGGTCCTCGGACCAGAAATACTGGTAGCGCAGCCCCCCGTTGAGGGTGAGCCAGTCGACGGGCCGCCAGGCGGCCTTGGCGAAACCGGCGGCTTCATGGCGGATGCCGTCGCGCAGGTCCAGCCAGGTTTCGGCCTCCTTGGTGCCGCGGCTCGGGCGAGTGTCCTCGCCCCGATAGGACAGGCCATAGGTCAGGTCGGCCGAACCATAGGCCAGCTGGAATTTGGAGGTGTTGGTGATCTCGGCACCCCACATGTCCGTGTCGGAACCGGAGCGGAAGTCCCCCGGCTTGGGCGGCCTGTAGCCGGCGCGCAGCGGATTGCGCATCTCCAGCTTGCTCCACCACAGATTGGTCTTGAGGTTGATGAGGTCGTTGTCCTCAGGTTTCCAGCGGTAGCGCAGCGTGACGCTGTCCACCGAGGTTCCTGTGGTCTGTGCCTGCTGGACCGCCTGGCCCCGGTCATTGGTGAGCCGGGAGGCGAGAAGGTCGCCGGCCTCGCTGCGAAAGCCGTTATAGCCGAGCTGCACGCTGTGGCCGTCGCCGAAGCGCACCGTTCCCTTGGCGATCCAGGATTGCGTCTCCAGCTGGGTGTTCAGCACTTCCTCGCCGGCGCGATAATTGGCGATGCCGCCATTGTCGATATAGTCCGTGTAGTTCTGGCAGTAGGTGGGCGTGGAGCAGACGCGGCGTGGCCCCAGATGGATGGGATAGGCGGAAGGCCCGTTCGTTCCCGCATGATAATTGCCCTGCTTGCGATAGGCGTAGCCGGCGATCAGGTCGAAATTCTCCTCCTTCACCGCAGCCACGACGCTGCCCGAGCCGCTCGTCGGCGACAGGAGGGCCGGCCGGTCCATGCCGGTCGGCGAGGGCGTGGCCACCGGGGAGGCCCAGGAGGCGTAGGGCCACTGGTAGCCGGCCACCGCGCCGGCTTTCGGCGAAGAGGTATTGGTGCCGAAACCGCCACGGACCCGCACGCCGTAATTCTTGCCGTCCTGCACGATGTCGGCGGCATCGAGCGTGCGCATGGCGACGGTGCCGGCAATGCCGTTGGAGGTGACGTCCGATCCCTTGGTGATGTCGATGCCGCCGAGCAGGTCCGGGTCCACGAAGGTGCGGTTGGACGTGCCCTGATAGCCCTGGTAGACGGTCACGGCATTCTCGGCTCCGTCGACCGTCACCGCGACGCGGCCCATGCCCTGCATGCCGCGGATGTTGACGTCGATGGCACCGGCACCGTTGCGCGCTTCGCCCGATGTCACGCCCGGCGTGCCCCGGAAGATGTCGGCCGGGCTCGATCCCCGGAAGCGCTCGATGGCCTTTTCCGAAATGTAGGCGGTGGGTGCCGGCGTCTCATAAGGGGCCTCCTGCTGATTGCTGCCCTGGCCGGCCGTCACGGTGATGACGTCGAGGACCAGCGAGCCGTCATCGGCAAGCGGGGCCGCCGTGCCGGCAGCACGCCCGCTGATGGTCACGGTGTTGGCGCTGGTGAAGCTGTAGGAGAGGCCTGTGCCCGCGAGAAGGCGCGAAAGCGCCTGTTCGCGGGTGTAACTGCCTGATAGGGCAGGGCTGGTCCGGTTGGCGACCAGGGACGAGGCGAACAGCAACCGCAACCCGGCTTGATCGGCAAAGCGAGTGAGCGCCGGGCCCAGGTCCTGCTGGCGGATGTCGAGGCGAATACTGCCCTGCTGTGACGTTTGCGCATAGGCGGTGCCGCCGCACCATGCCGACGCCAGCACCATGCCGATCGATACCGACCCCAAAAGTGCGATCCTGGTGAGGCCGCCAAAGCCGCACCCCTTGTTATGTCCCGATCTTCTGCCGTCCATCAATCCCGCCCCGCTGACCAAAGGGGGGAGGGCAGGCGTTTCCTGAAAACATCTGCCAGACCCCCATATCTCCAGGACGAAACGAACCCGGCGATCTTGCACCGCGCCGGCAGAAAAATTTCGGAGTGCTCCCGGAAGCGGGGCGCGGAACCATGTCGCAAGCGCTCGACGGGCGGCGACTTCAGTGCAGGATGGTGACGAAGGGCAGCCGCGTCACCTTGACGGGGAGCGTCGCCTCAATGGTGGAGAGCACGGATTCCGGGTCGGCAAGCTCGAACACCCCGGTCACTTCCAGCGACTGCAGGCGGGCGCTGGTGATCACGATCCTGCCGCGGCGCTGACGCTCGATTTCGACCACGACATCGCTCAGCGGCCTCTGGTTGAAGATGAGCTTGCCCCTGCGCCAGGCTGTCTCGGATTCGGCATCGACGGGTTCGGCTGCGGAGGGCTGCCGGCCTGTTCCATAGCGCACTCGCTGATCGGCTGCCGCGAGCACGCCTGTGCCGGGTTGGGCGCCAGCCGTCACGTCCACTTGTCCCTCCACCACGGTAACGACCACTTCCTGCGAACGGATGTCGACGTCGAACACCGTGCCCACGGCCCGGGCAAGGCCGCCATCGGCCGCCACCACGAAGGGCCGTCCGGTGTCCGGCCTGACCTGAAACAGCGCCTGGCCCGCGAGCAGTTCCAGGTGCCGCTGGGCGGCATCGAAGGAGACGTTCAGCGCGGTGTCGCCGTTGAGAAGGGCGGTGGAGCCGTCCGGCAGGGTTATCGTCGCGCGCTCTCCCGCACCGGTGCTGTGGTCGGCGAACAGATGCGGGCGCAGAAGGCTGGAGCCGGCGACGGCCAATCCGCCGATCGCCACCCCGCCAAGCACGGCCCGTCTCGTCAATTTGGCGCGAGCATTGCGCTGGACCTTGTCTCCGGCAAGGCCGATGCCATGCCAGATCGTCTCGGCCTCGCGGGCAGCCAGTTCATGTTCGCGGCTCTGCCTGCGCCAGGCCGCGAAAGCCTCATGGTCGGCTTTGCCAGCCTGGCCGGAATGGAGCCTGACCAGCCAGTCGATGGCCGCGTCGCTGAGTGCGAGATCGGCCTGCTGCCTCTCTTGGCCTGGTTCCGTCTGTCTGGTCGGCGTTCTCGTCACCATCCGCTCCCGGCAATCTATACGCGCTCGGCCGAGAGGTCAGGCGATGGCGCGGAAATGGTCGCGGCAATGTCGTAGCGCCTGGGCGAGGTAGCGTGCCACCATGCTTTCGGAAACGCCGAGTCGCTTTGCGATGTCCCGATGGGAAAGGCCGTCGCAGCGATTCAGCAACAAGGCCGTGCGTGGCTTGGCTGCGAGTTTGGCCAGGCCGATGGCCAGGAAACGCAATTGGTCGCAATCGATCGTGATCGTCTCTGGTGACGGTGCGCTGTCGGCGACCGCCTGGAGAATGGCTTCGTCGCTGAGGCAACGGGCCGAATGCCGACGATCCTTGCGGGCGAGATCGATGGCGATGTTGCCGGCGATGCGTAGCAGGAAAGCCTGCTGGTCCTGAATGGGGCCTCGCGTTCCCTTCATGTCCGCCAGCCGAAGCCAGGTTTCCTGGACGGCCTCCTCCGCGAGATCGTGCGAGCCACTGCGTTTGCGCAGCAGGCTGCGCAGCGTCTTCCATTGGCGCAGATAGAGCGACATCAGGTCGTCACGGGCATCGGTCGTGGTGAACGTCGTCATCGGCGTGGCATCGGAAATGGAAACGAAGTCGCGCTTCGGGAGGGCGATGCGCGTCAACTCAATGCAGGACCTGATATCCCATCAATAATTTCCCTGCAACATCAATAGTTTAGATGGATTCTAAGGGGCGCGGAAAACCGGTGCCGTCCGGTGGGATGTGCGGTTATAGTGCGAGAGGGGCCGGCATCCAGCCGGTGGGACATGCTCTCGAGCGGGAAAAACTGCGTCTTACTAAAGAGTAATCCGGCGGAAAAAGAGCCGTAATGTTGGTCAGGGCATTGTCACCGGCAACGGCGCTGAATGGGGGCGCTGAAGCAAAGGCGACCGGTCTATCCCTACGGAAGGCCGTGTCATTATGGAGCCTATCACGATGAATTCATCCGATCATGACATGAAGCCGAAGGCCGGTATCCTCGCCCGCCGCCGCACGCGCCTGATGGCTGCCGTGTTCGGCCTTGGCGTCGCCGGCGCGGTTGCCGGCAACTTCGTGGTCATGCCATCCGTCACGCCCGCTTTCGCGCAGACCCAGAGCCAAGCCGTTCAATCTGGCGTCGCGCAGCCGGGCTTTGCCGATATCGTGCAGAAGGTGCGGCCGGCAGTGGTTTCCATCAAGGTCAAGACCGAAACCAATGCCAGCGCTTCCGACGACGACAATGACGGTGCGCCGGCCAATCCGTTCGAGTTCTTCTTCAACGGGCCCGGTGGCGGCAACATGCAGCCCGGCCGGCCTCGCAAGCAGTTCGGCATGGCGCTGGGCTCCGGTTTCTTCATCTCGGCTGACGGCTATGTCGTGACCAACAACCATGTCGTCGACCATGCCAAGGAAGTCGATGTCGTCACCGATGGCGGCAAGACCTATACGGCCAAGGTGATCGGCGTCGATCCGAAGACCGACCTCGCCTTGCTGAAGGTCCAGGACGATGCGGGCAAGTTCCCCTTTGTCGAACTCGAACTGCAGAACGAACCGCGCGTGGGCGATTGGGTCCTGGCTGTCGGCAATCCCTACGGCCTGGGCGGTACCGTGACGGCGGGCATCGTGTCGGCGCGTGGCCGCGATCTCAACAACTCGACCTATAACGACTTCCTGCAGATCGACGCTCCGGTCAATCGCGGCAATTCGGGCGGGCCGACCTTCGACCTCTCCGGCCGCGTCATCGGCGTGAACACGGCGATCTACTCGCCGTCCGGTGGCTCGATCGGCATCGGCTTTGCCATTCCCGCCGAGACGGTTTCGCGCGTGGTCTCGCAGCTCAAGGCCGATGGCCAGGTGACGCGTGGCTATATCGGCGTGCAGATCCAGCCGGTCACCCAGGATATCGCCGACTCCATCGGCCTGAAGAAGGCTTCGGGTGCCCTGATCGCCGACGTCACCAAGAACGGTCCTGCCGCCAAGGCCGGCCTGCAGTCGGGTGATGCCATCACCGCCGTCAACGGCAAGGAAGTCGGCGATTCCCGCGAGCTTGCCCGTGCCATCGCCGATGTGAAGCCCGGCGAGACCGCCGACCTGACCGTCTGGCGCGACGGCAAGGAGCAGAGCGTCAAGGTCGAGACCAGCAAACTGCCGGGCGACAAGCAGCTGGCCGATGCGCGCTCGCAGCAGGATGACGACACCGGCGGCAAGAGCTCGCTCGCCAGCCTGGGCGTCGAACTGGCGCCGGCTGCTGCCGTTGCCGGTGCCGGCAAGGCCGGTGTGGTCGTGACCGATGTCGATCCGGGCAGCCCCGCCGCCGAATCGCTGCGCCCGGGCGACGTCATCCTCGACATTGCCGGCAAGCCGGTGAGCAATGTGCGCGAGGTTCGCGAGATCCTTTCGAGCGCCAAGGCCGACTCCAAGCGCACCGTGCTGCTGCGCGTGAAGAACAATGACGGCCTGCACTTCGTCGCCCTGCCGATCGGCAAGGCCTGATCCGAGCTGAGACGCCGATGCGGCTGCCCGTCACGGGCGGCCGTGACGGCACCTTGGCTCGAATCCATGTCCCCCCACCCCGTTCGCTCTGGTCGGAGCAGATCGGGATGGGGGGTGCATTCTTGAAAACACCGTGTGAATGCTGCGGGCGCGGATCATTGCGCCCCTATGAGGTGACCTCGAAATGTGGCAAAGCTCGTCTCAGACGCCTTCAACTCGAAATCTGAATGAGTCTGAAACCAAAATGCGTATTCTGATCGTCGAGGACGACCGCGACGCAGCCGCCTACCTGGTCAAGGCCTTCTCGGAAGCGGGACATGTTGCCGACCATGCTGCCGATGGCTTGAGCGGCTATGCCATGGCCAAGGACGGTCCCTATGACGTGCTGATCGTCGATCGCATGCTGCCCAAACTCGATGGCCTTTCGATGATCTCCCGCCTGCGCCTCGAAGGCACGCAGACGCCAGCCCTGATCCTGTCCGCACTGGGCGAGGTCGATGACAGGGTCAAGGGCCTGCGCGCCGGGGGCGACGACTATCTGCCCAAGCCCTATGCCTTCTCCGAGCTCCTGGCTCGGGTCGAGGTCCTGTCGCGCCGGCGTCCCGGCAAGGGCGAGGAAACGGTCTATCGGGTCGGGGATCTCGAACTCGACCGCCTGTCCCATGTGGTCAAGCGGGCCGGGGAAGAGATCGACCTTCAGCCGCGCGAATTCCGGCTGCTCGAATATCTCATGAAGAATGCCGGCCAGGTGGTGACGCGCACCATGCTGCTCGAGCATGTCTGGGACTATCATTTCGATCCCGGCACCAATGTCATCGACGTCCATGTCTCGCGCCTGCGCTCCAAGCTCGACAAGGGCTTCGAGAAGCCGCTGCTGCACACCATTCGCGGGGCGGGCTACATGATCCGCGACAGTGCGAAATAAGCCATCCCGGCAGGATTCCACCGCGTGAAGATGAGGAGCACTGCGTCGGGGGCGGAATCGGAAAGACTGGCTGTGACCGGACTGCGGAAACTCATCCGAACCACGGCCTTCAAGCTGATGGCCGCCTATCTGCTGGTGTTCACGCTGTTCGCGGCTTCGCTGCTGGGCTATTTCTTCTGGAATGCCCAGCGCCTCCTCGGCTCGCAGATCAGCAATTCCATCAATGCCGAGATCAACAGCCTCAGTGACGAATATGCCCAGGGCGGCGTGATGCTGCTGGCCTCGACCATCGAGGCCCGCACCCGCCGGCCGGGATCGCTGCTCTATCTGCTCACCACGCCGCAGGGGGAGGCGCTCGTCGGCAATGTCAGCGAACTGCCCGACGGCGTCCTCGACAAGCCAGGCCTCAGCAATATTCCCTATCGTCGCGACGATGGCGGCAAGGCCGGTCCGCGCACGGCGCTGGTACGGGTTTTTGCCCTGCAGGATGGCTACAAGCTCCTCGTCGGCGTCGATCTCGACGAGCAGAGCCGCGTGCGTGCGATCATGTTCAATGCGGCGCTGTGGTCGGTCGGCTTGATCATGTTGCTCGGCGTGGCCGGCGGCTGGTTCGTGGCGCGGCGCGTGCTGCATCGCCTCGACGACATCAATGCCACCAGCCGCTCCATCATCGACGGGGACCTCACCCGCCGCCTCAAGGTCGCCGGCACGGATGACGAATTCGACAGGCTGGCCTCGACGACCAATGCCATGCTGGATCGCATCCAGGAGCTGATGGCGGGCCTCAAGGAGGTTTCCGACAACATCGCCCATGATCTCAAGACCCCGTTGACGCGCCTGCGCAATCACGCCGAGGAGGCGTTGCGAACGGCGAAGGACGAGGATGCCTATCGCGCTGCGCTCGATCGCACCATCGAGGAGTCGGACGGGTTGATCGGCACCTTCAACGCTCTCCTGATGATCGCGCGGGCGGAAGGCGGCCGTATCGACGGGGCGCTCAGCGAGTTCGATGTCGCCGAGGCCGTGCATGCAGTGGCGGAGCTCTACGAACCCGTTGCCGAGGAGAGCGGTGCCAGGATCGTGGTGGCGGCGCAATCGCCCTTGGCGCTGCACGGCAACCGCGAGCTGGTCAGCCAGGCTTTGGCCAATCTCATCGACAACGCCCTCAAATACAGCCCCAAGGAGGAGGGCGGACCGGCTGGCGACGTGACGATTGCAGCCGAGAAACGCGACGGGCGCGTCATTCTCAGCGTGGCCGATCATGGCGCCGGCATTCCGCAGGCCGACCGGCAGAGGGTGCTGGAACGCTTCGTCCGGCTGGAATCGAGCCGCACGCGCCCGGGCTCCGGCCTTGGCCTGGCGCTCGTCTCCGCCATGGTGAAGCTGCATGGCGGCACAATCCGCTTGGAAGACAACCAGCCGGGTCTACGTGTGGTGCTGGAATTGCCCGACAAGCCCGCCGAGGAGCCGGTGCCGTCCAAGCTCGCCCTGCGCCGCCCGGGCTTGCGCGTTCGCTCCTGAACCGGACACTTGCTCGAGAGCATGCTACGTCGTAGCGACGGCATTCGAAGTCAGCCATTTGCGCATGCGAATTGTTTGAACCAATGCTATCGCCAAGGAACGACAAGAAGAGCGTGAAAGCAGGGTGAGGCGGCGGCATGATTCCCATTGAAGACAAACGTCGTGTCAAATCCCGCTTCGCCGATCTGACGGACGTATTGGATCCGGCCGCCCAACCGACCGTCGCAACGGCGCTGGAGGGCGGGCAGGGCCATGCCGTGCTGGCCGGGCTTGCCACCGCCTCACCCTTCCTGTGGGGGCTGGCCCTAGCCGATTCCGCCCGCCTGGAGCGCATCCTGGCAGGAGCGCCAGGGGCGGTGCTCGAAGAGGCGATCGCACGTGCCAAGGCTCAATGCAGCGCCGCGGCCGATATCGCCGAGGCCATGAGGGCCCTGCGCCTGCTCAAGCAGGAGGCAGCCTTGCTGATCGGCATTGCCGATCTCGGCTGCGTCTGGCGGCTTGCCGAGGTCACGGCGGCCCTGACGCGCGTGGCCGACGAAAGCGCGACGCTGGCCTTGCGTTTCCTGCTGCGGGAGGCCGCCGCCGCAGGTCGTTTCCTGCCGTCCGATCCTGAAAATCCGGACCGGGATTGCGGCCTGGTGGCATTGGCGATGGGCAAGCAGGGCGCGTTCGAACTGAATTATTCATCCGATATCGACCTGATCGTCCTCTACGATCCGGAAACGGCGCCCTTGCGCGACGGGCTGGAGCCGGCGCCTTTCTTCGTGCGGCTGACACAGGGGCTGGTCAAATTGTTGTCCGAGCGCACGGCCGATGGCTATGTCTTCCGGGTCGACCTGCGTCTGCGGCCCGATCCGGGAGCCACCGCGATCGCGATCTCGCTTCCTGCCGCCTATGGCTATTATGAAAGCGTCGGGCAGAACTGGGAACGGGCGGCGATGATCAAGGCGCGACCCTGCGCCGGTGACATCGCGCTGGGCGAGCGTTTCCTGGCCGGGCTGGTGCCCTTCATCTGGCGGCGGCACCTCGACTATGCCGCCATCGCCGACGTCCATGCCATGAAGCGGCAGATCCATGCCCACAAGGGCCATGAAGCCATTGCCGTTGCCGGGCACAATCTCAAGCTCGGGCGCGGCGGCATCCGCGAGATCGAGTTCTTCGTGCAGACCCAGCAGCTGATTGCCGGTGGCCGCAATCCCGACCTGCGCGGGCGCGGCACCATCGCCATGCTCGCCGCCCTGCAGGAAGCCGGCTGGATCACGCCGGAGGCGCGTGACCAATTGACCGAGGCCTACGACTTCCTGCGCGGGTTGGAGCATCGCCTCCAGATGATGGCGGACGAGCAGACCCACAGCCTGCCGGCGGAGAAGCAGGTACTCCTGGAATTTGCCCGCTTTGCCGGCTACGCCGATGTGGAAGCCCTGTCCAAGGCGCTGATCGCTCGCCTGGAGACCGTGCAGCAGCATTATGCCCGCCTTTTCGAGGCCTCGGCGCCGCTCGCCAGCGATGTCGGCAGCTTGGTCTTCACCGGCAAGGAGAACGATCCGGAGACACTGAAGACCTTGGAGCGCCTGGGCTATGCCTCGCCTTCGCAGGTGGCGGAGATGATCCGCGGCTGGCATCACGGACGTTACCCCGCCATGCGCTCGGCCAAGGCACGCGAGGATCTCACCGAACTCACGCCCGCTCTGCTGCAGGCGTTGGCTAAGGAGGGGCGTCCCGACAAGGCCTTGTTCGTGTTCGACGGGCTGCTTGCCCGCATGCCCTCGGGTTACCAGCTCTTTTCGATCCTGCGCAACAACGCCAAGCTGTTTTCGGTGCTCGCGCGCGTGCTCGGCGTGGCGCCACGCCTGGCCGAAGTGCTGGTGCGGCGCCCGCATGCGCTGGACGGCCTGCTCGACCATGGTGCCGAGGGTGGTGATGCTCAGGCCTGGATCGATTCGCGCCTCGCCGGTGCGCTCGCGACGGGCGAGAGCTATGAGGACAAACTCGACCTGGTGCGCATTTTCGTGCGCGAGCGCATTTTTGTGCTCGGCGCCCGCCTGCTTTCCGGAGAACTCGATCCCCTGCTGGTCGGCGAGCAGATCACCGCCCTGGCGCAGGCCGTGGTCAGGGCCTTGCTCGATCTCGTCATCGCCGAACTGAAGCAGGCCCATGGCAGCCCGCCCGGTGCCCGCGTCGGCATCCTTGCCATGGGCAAGTTCGGCGGGGGGGAATTGACCTCTTCCTCCGACCTCGACCTGATCGTGCTCTACGACCATGATCCCGATGCCATTGAAACTGATGGACCCCGCGCGATCGCCCCGTCCGTCTGGTTCGCCCGGCTGACGCAGAGGCTGATCGCCGCCCTCTCGGCCCCCACGGGAGAGGGAACGGCCTTTTCCGTCGACATGCGGCTGCGCCCCTCCGGGCAGAAGGGGCCGGTCGCCATCCATATCGACGGGTTCAGGGAATACCAGCTCAAGGAAGCCTGGACCTGGGAGCATATGGCGATGACGCGAGCGCGCATCGTCGCGGGTGACGCCGAGTTCGGTCGCCTGATCGAGGAGACCATCGCCGGGATCCTCGCCGTCGAGCGCGAGCCGCGCAAGATCCTCAAGGACGTCGCGGAAATGCGGGCCCTGCTCGAAAGCGAGAAGGGCGGGCGCGGGCCGTGGGACCTCAAGAATGCCCGGGGCGGCCTGGTCGATATCGAATTCATCGCCCAGACCCTGCAGCTCCTGCATGCGGCCACCCATCCGGCCATGCTCGATGCCAATACCGGCCGTGCCCTCGACAAGGCCCTGGACGCCAGCGTGCTGGCCAAGACGGCGCATCGGCGCCTCATCGAGGCCTGGCGGCTCTACACCGCTCTCTCCCAGGTGATCCGTTTTTGTGTCGGCGGTAATCTCGATCCCGACAAGACATCCGAGACGGGCAAGATCCTGCTCAGCCGCGTGGCCGAATGCAGTGATTTCGACGAACTCAACGCCGTCATCGGCGTGATGCAGGCGCAGGTGCGGGACATTTTCAAGCAGGTCGTCGGCGGGAAATAAGCCCGCGCGGCGATGCGGCCCGTTCATCCCTGGTCTCCCTTCGAGCGGGCTCGATTTTGCCGCTCGGACGTGGAAGAATGATTGCGATCACCGCTTCCCGACGGGAGGCTTCATTGGGAGTTTTCTGCCAATGAGCGACACCGACCTTCGCCCTCGCACCAAGGCCAGAACCAGGACCCAGCGGCCGCAGCTGCACAAGGTCATCCTGGTCAATGACGACTACACACCCCGGGAGTTCGTGGTGGTGGTGCTCAAGGCCGAATTCCGGATGAACGAGTCACAGGCCTACCGCGTTATGCTTACCGCCCATCAAAGAGGCGTCTGCGTGGTGGCCGTGTTCGCGCGCGACATTGCCGAGACGAAGGCGACCCGGGCGACGGATATGGCGCGCAGCCAGGGCTATCCCCTGTTGTTCACGACGGAGCCGGAAGAATGAGCACGCCCCGCACGACACAGTCCTACGATGCCGAGATCGCGATCATCCGCGAAAACATCCGTCAGTTGATGGAGCAGGCGGCGGCATCTTCCGGGGCCGCGAATGAGGATCTTCTGGCCGACCGCATCGCGGCCCAGGAGGCGCGGCTGGCGGCGCTGCAGCAGCAGATGGATGGGGCGCGTGGCGCCGATGAAGGAGGCAAGAGCCGAACCTGATCCCCTCGCCAAGCCGACGCCGGCAGGTTCCATCGCGCGGCGGTGTCAGTGCAACAGCGCTGCCGATGCCGCGCGTCTTGGCGTGGGCCGCATCAGGAGCGGCGTGGTCGGTTGAGCCGACGAACGCGTGGCTTCGACCGGCAGCACCACCATGACGACGGTGCCGACGCCCACGGCGGAGCGGATGCGGATCGAGCCGCCATGCAGCTCCGCCAGGGATTTGGCGATGGAAAGGCCGAGGCCCGAGCCCTTGTGCGTCTTGGTGAACTGGGTCTGGACCTGCTCGAAGGGGCGACCGAGCTTGCCGATTGCTTCCGCCGGAATGCCGATGCCTGAATCCTCGACATAGAGGGCGACCCGGCTGCCGTGCCGGCGGATGCGAACGCCGATCCTGCCGCCCTCCGGCGTGAACTTGATGGCGTTGGAGAGAAGGTTGTTCATGATCAGGCGCAGGGCGCGGCGATCGGCCTGCAGGTTCACGCCATTGCTCCAGGAGGGGTGGAGGCTGAGCTTCTTGGCGTCCGTCTCCGGCCGGAGCGAGCGCAGCAGGTCGCCGAGCAGTCGGTCGACCGCCACGAGTTCGCGCTGCAGCGTGACCTCGCCCGCCTCGATCTTCGACATTTCGAGGATGTCGTCCACGAAGTTCAGGAGATAGCGTCCGCTGTCGTTGATGTCCTTGCAATAGCCGACATAGCGCGGCTGGCCGAGCGCGCCGAAGGTGCCGTTCTCCATCAATTCGGAAAAGCCGATGATGGCGTTGAGCGGGGTGCGAAGCTCATGGCTCATATTGGCGAGGAATTCCGACTTGGCCCGGTTGGCGGACTCGGCCTTGATCTTTTCCTCGGCATATTTCTCAGCCAGCTCGGCCAATTCCTGGGTCTGGCGCTCGAGTACCTGGCGGGAGCGCTTGAGGTCGGCGATCATGCCGATCAGGCTGCGCTCGCTGTCCATCAGCCGGGTCTGCTGTTCCTTCAGCGAGGTGATGTCGGTACCGACGGAGACATAGCCGCCATCCTTGGTGCGCCGCTCGTTGATGGTGAGCCAGCGACCGTCCTGGAGCTGGGCCTCGAAGGTGCGCGCGCCCCGCTCGATCGGCGCGTTGGCGGACATGTTGGTGCGCACCACGGGCTGGGAGCCGGCCTCGACGATAGCACTGTAATGGGTGCCGGGACGTACCAGGCCGTCCGGCAGGTTGTGCAGTGCCTGGAACTTGGAATTGCAGATTACCAGGCGATTGCCGGCGTCCCACAGGACGAAGGCTTCCGAGATGGTTTCGACGGCGTCGCGCAGGCGCAGGTCCGCCCGCTTGGTGTGCTCGGCGAAGCGCCGCTCCTCGGTTTCGTCGACGACGATGCCGATCAGGCGCTTGTTGCCCTGCGGGCCATAGACCAGCTCGCCGCGTACGCGCACATAGATCCATTCGCCATTGGCGCAGCGCATGCGGAAGCGCCGGTCGATCGCGAGTGGCGGATCCTTGGCCAGCAGTTCGGCGGAAAGGGTGCGCAAGCCGCCATCGTCGATATGAATGAGCCGGTCGATGTCGCTGTGGACCAGAAGGTCGTCCTGCGGCTCGTAGCCGAGCAGATGGAACATCGAATCCGACCAGAACACCCGCCCCGCTTCGAGATCCCAGTCCCACAGGCCCGAGCGTCCACGGCTGAGCGCGGTTTCCAGCCGGTTGCGCACATTGTTGTAGATGTCGTCGGCCCGGCGGGCCCGGGAGGCCTGCCAATAATAGGCAAAGCCCAGGATCAGCAGCACGCCGCCGGTGGTGGTGGTGAAGACGAGCAGCCGGCCGCTCAGGGCGTACCAGCCTTCCAGGATATCGTCGATCGGCCTGGCGGCGACGATGCGCAGGCTCTCGCTGGTGCCGATGGAGGCGAGCATGGCGGTGCCGCCGACCGTGACGGTCAACTGGCCGCTGACGCGGTCCCCGATCGCGCCGATCAGGCCGGCGACGTCGCCATTGTCGTTGAGCAGGCGGCCATGCGGCGTGATCACCGCAAGCAGGGTG
This sequence comes from Labrys sp. (in: a-proteobacteria), assembly GCF_047605565.1. Classification (NCBI taxonomy): domain Bacteria; kingdom Pseudomonadati; phylum Pseudomonadota; class Alphaproteobacteria; order Hyphomicrobiales; family Xanthobacteraceae; genus Labrys; species Labrys sp. (in: a-proteobacteria). The sequence continues at coordinate 2,509 of NZ_JASGFM010000020.1, read as the reverse complement.
TGCTCGGGCGCCGTGATCGCGGCACGGGTCGGCACGCGGCCGCTCTGGGCGACGATCGCACTCAGTTGCGCCGCGGCGGCCGAGACGATGAGATCGAGGTTGCGGCCGGCATCCTGCATGGCTTGCTGGCGGCTGTCCCGGGCCTGGATGAAGGAGGCGAGGGCGATGACGGCAAGGAAGGCGATGATCAGCAAGGGCACGGCCTTGCGCAGGATCGGTTCAAGCCCGATCAGTCGCCGATAGGTTGGGCAGACCAGTGTCTTGGCAAGGCCCCGGATGCCCGGCGCGCGCAAAGACGCATGTGTCGCGTTTGCACGCGCCATTGCTTAGCCCTTCCAAGCCTTATCTGAGAATTTGCGACAGGGCAGGTGGTCATCACCGCCCCCGAATCGATAAAGCTATAAGAATCAACCTTCACGTGATTTGTCTAGAGTCGCCGTGAACACTTTTTTAATTATTTGTGTCCGTTTGCGGCTGAAAAGCGAAGAATTCGTGCCCGATTCAAGACAAAATCTTGATGCTTTGGCTACATGTATGGAGCTGAAAACTCACCACCACAAGATCTGGTGGCATGGGGCTGCTTTCCTTGGAATGCAGCCTATGAATGCTTCCCTAGAGGCACCAGTACTCTCGATTGCAACGGTCAGCCGGCGCCGAGCCGACCGCATAGTTGCAAAGGCTGCTTCATGCAAGCGATCTTTGCGCGATGTCAGCAACGTCGCGCGATAGTCCCGGACGCCTGGCGATGTCGCGCAATGTTGCCGCCGCCAAGGTGCGCCTGCCTTGTTCGAGCGAGCGCCAGGTCTTGAACGCGACCAGCAGCCGGGCCGCCAGTTGCGGGTTCTTCGGGTCGATCGCCAGGATGATATCGGCGACGAAGCGATAACCCTCGCCGTCGGCGCGGTTGAACTGCGTCTGGTTGGCGGAACAGAAGGTGCCGATCAAGGCTCTGACGCGGTTGGGATTGTGCAGGGAGAAGGCGGGGTCATGCATGAGTTCCTTGACACGATCCAGCGTCGCCTCGAGCGGCAGCATCGCCTGCACGCCCATCCATTTGTCGATGACCAGTGGATCATTGTCGTAACGTTCGCGGAAATTGTGCAAGGCCCGTTCGCCGGCCGGCGTAGCGGACAGGGCCAGCGTGGCCAGCGCTGCCATTTCATCGGTCATGTTGTCGGCCTTGTCGAACTGCGCGGCGGCAGCATCCAGCGCTTGGGGCGTGCCGCCAGCGCAGACCAGGTCGAGTGCGCCGTTGCGCAGGGAACGTCGCCCGGCATCGGCGGCCTGGGGCGAGTACGGGCCCGCCACCGTCATGTTCTCGATGGTCCGCAGCAAGTCCGCCTGCAGGTCCCGGGCCAAGGTCCGCCGCAGGATCGAGCGGGCCTGGTAGACGGCCTGGGGATCGACGTCATTGCCGATCTCGCGGGCGATGTCAGTCTCGCTGGGCAAGGCGAGGGAAAGCGCGGTGAAGGCGGGATCGGCGGCTCCCCCGGCAAGGAGGCCACGGACAGCCGCGATGAAACGCGGGTCGACCGGCGTCGTCGGGTCCTTGACCAGGCGCAGCAGCAGCTTGAGCGCGTAGCTCTGGGAGGCCTGCCAGCGATTGAAGGGGTCGCTGTCGGCCTTGAGCAGGGTGAGCAGGGCTTCCTCGTCAAGCGCGACCGTGAGCTTGACCGGTGCCGAGAAGCCACGCAGCAGCGAGGGGACGGGCGCATGGCGTACATTGCCGAACACGTAATTGCGCTCGGATTCGGCCAGGGCCACCAGACCATCGAAAGGCTTGCCGTCGAGCGTGACGGGAAGATCGCCGTCCTCGCCGACCAGGCCGAGGCGGATCGGGAACAGCATGGGCTGCTTGTTGGGCTGGCCCGGCGTCGGCGGCAGGATCTGCTTCAGGCTGAGGTGGTAGGTGCCGGCCTCTTCGTCCCACTGCCCCTCGGCGCGGATCTCCGGCGTGCCCGACTGCCTGTACCAGAGCATGAACTGGCCGAGGTCGCGCCGGCTTGCCTCAGCGAAGCAGGTCAGGAAATCCTCGATGGTGACCGCTTCCCCGTCATGGCGCTGGAAATAGAGATCCATGCCGGCGGCGAAAGCCTCGTCGCCGATCAGGGTCTTGAGCATGCGCACGACCTCTGCGCCCTTCTCATAGACCGTGGCGGTGTAGAAGTTGTTGATCTCGTTGTAGATTTCAGGACGGACGGGATGGGCGAGCGGTCCGCCGTCCTCGGAGAATTGCTGGCTGCGCAGGAGCTTGACGTCATTGATGCGCTTGACGGGGCGCGAGCGCTGATCGGAGGAGAATTCCTGGTCGCGGAAGACCGTCAGGCCCTCCTTCAGGCAGAGCTGGAACCAGTCGCGGCAGGTGATGCGGTTGCCGGTCCAGTTGTGGAAATATTCATGCGCGATGATCGCCTCGACGGCGGCGAAGTCGCTGTCGGTGGCTGTTTGGGGCAGGGCCAGCACATATTTGTCGTTGAAGATGTTGAGGCCCTTGTTCTCCATGGCGCCC